>NZ_JQKG01000022.1 GCF_000745915.1 Deinococcus misasensis DSM 22328 | reverse complement strand
AGGGCATAAGAGAAATGCCAAGGGCCGAGAGCCGAGGGCAAAAAAAGCTTTGGCTACAGCAATAAAGGGCGAGGAATGCCTCGCCCCTACAACGTGTGTCTGAGGTTTCTGCCTTTGGGCGCAGCACGCTGCGCCCCTACAGTTTCCCTTGAAAATGTTTTCTGCGTATAGCACGATGCTCTCGGCTCTCGGCTCTCGGCTCTCGGCTCTCGGCTCTCGGCTCTCGGCTCTCGGCTCTCGGCTCTCGGCTCTCGGCTCTATGGGGCTCTCAGCAACTCCCCTCAAAACCGTGAGAAATCCCTCAATTCCAACTCACCTCAGAACCTGACCTTCTGGGTACGCTAAAGGCAATGAAGTCCCGTCTGCTCCTGATGGCGGTGCTCCTTGCTGGATGCACGGCCCGTCCCACCACCGACCAGAAAACCCCACAGACCGCCCCAGAGGTCAAAACCGTGAAGGACATCAAAATGCTCCCCGAGCAGATCATGCAGGCGCTTTTGAAGGCCACCAATGCTGCGCGCAGCAAGGCACAGAAGTGTGGAAATGAGCGTTATCCTGCCGTGCCTGCTCTGGTGCTCAATGTGCGTCTGATTGGTGCAGCACAGACCCATGCCGATGACATGGCGAAAAACGATTTCTTTGCCCATGAAGGCTCGGACGATTCGGATGTGTCGGTGCGTGCCCTGAGGTTCAATTACAACTACCGCATGGTTGGAGAGAACATTGCTGCCGGGTATCCAGATGTGCAAGCCACAGTGGACGGATGGGTGAAATCTCCCGGCCATTGTCGCAACCTGATGAACCCAGAGTTCAAAGAAATTGGCTTTGGTTATGCCGAACAAAAAGGCACCGAGTACGGCAAATACTGGGTTCAGGTTTTCGGGGTGCAGCGCAAGTAAAAGCTCTGGAATGGGTTCAAGTTTTGGATGCTGAAGTTCAGCTGAAAAAGCAGTACCCTGAGACATGAAACAATTCAGTCTCGTGGTTCTGCTTGGGCTTTTGACGGCGTGCGGTGGCCTGTCTGGAACAGGACAGGTGGATCTCAGTGGCATCAAGGTGCTGGATCAGGCTTCGCAGGAAGCCATGTTGACTGCCGTCAATGCGACCAGAGCCACCGGCAGAAATTGTTTCAAACCCAATGGTGCAGATGTGGAGTTTTTTCCTGCATCTTCAGCTTTGACCCTGAACAGCAAACTGACTCTGGCAGCCCAGTTCCATGCGCAGGACATGGCCCAGAACAACTTCATGGACCACAAAGGCTCCAGAGGCGACACCACCTTAAATCGGATTGATGCCTCTGGATACGCTTTTTTGGAAGTGGGCGAAAACCTCTCACAGGTGACGGCTGTCAATGCATTGGGTTTGCAAACCACCATTGATGAATCCATCAAGGAATGGCTGATCAGCAAGACCGGTCACTGCCAGACCCTGATGGGCGGTCAATATTCTGAATTTGGGGTGGGTTTTGCCTCTGCGGTGGTGTCAGGCAAGCATGTGTATTACTGGGTTCAGGTGTTCGGAAAACCCCAGAAATGACCTGCTTGTTCTGTGAAACCCTCTAAAAATAAGCCAGAGTAAGCCATACCATCCATCCTGAACAGGCGTTTTGCTGGGTTCAGGATTACGCTTTTTGGTGAATGTGCTTTTTGAACAGTTCCTCTAGACTGACTTCTGTCTGAAGCGCACGTGGTGGAACACGGTAGACACGCAATTTTGCCGGGAAACCGGCTTTCCGTCGCCACTCCTTTATCCGATCTCGGGTCGAAAGGCAGATGGTTATCTGGGAAATTGTGCCTCAATGGCGTGTGGGTTCAAATCCCACCGTGCGGTCCACTTCAGACGTTGTTCTGGGGGTGTAGCTCAGGGGTAGAGCAGCACACACCATCCACCAGCCCTTGTTCATGACCGGAATGCACACTCCTCCGGTCCCGAGCCGAAGGTTCGGATGGTTACCGATCGGTCATCGGCTGGTCACAGGTTCGAGTCCTGTCACCTCCACCAGTGCAGAAACCCGAAAAGCAGGCCAAAAGCTCGGGTTTCAGGTTTGGGGCTGTAGCTCAATGGAAGAGCAGTTGCTTTGCAAGCATCCGGTTGCAGGTTCGAGTCCTGCCAGCTCCACCAGAGGGAGAGATCCCTCATGTCAAACACTCCAGGTCGTGGATGTACAGGTTTGCC
Organism: Deinococcus misasensis DSM 22328; assembly: GCF_000745915.1. Lineage (NCBI taxonomy): Bacteria > Thermotogati > Deinococcota > Deinococci > Deinococcales > Deinococcaceae > Deinococcus > Deinococcus misasensis. The sequence goes on along the minus strand of NZ_JQKG01000022.1, from coordinate 59,812 downwards.
ATCCATCCACGACAACCTTTAGAGCATTCAACAGAACCAGGAGAAAAAGCCTCTGGGTTCATGGATCAAAGCAGTCAAGCTTCGCTGTGGGTCGTTGTGGGCAGGTTACCTTAACCTTTCAAGTTAAATCGTAATTCACCTGTTCGCGCCATTCATCCACAGCTTTTGTGTTCTTCAGGACCGCAGTTTCAGGCTGGCGAGTGGAAATTTGCGCCTCACCTTCCATTTCCCCTTTTGATCGGCATCGGGTCGCTGGAAATGGATCACCCAAACTCCTCTGTGGGGTTGATCCAACAGTGCTTGCAGAAGAGGACCTTCCACCGATGCATGTGTGGAGGTCTGCCCACTTTGCAAGCAGGCTGTGCCGCTGAAACGCTTTTTGTCCTGAAGACCCATTGTTTTATGCATTTACACCGTTTAACCGTTCGAAATGAAAGCAACGGTTCGCAAACAAGCCATCCCCTCACGAAAGAAGGTGAAAACATGAAGTGGACGAAACATTTCCAGACTGCTCGCACGCCTCAGAACCAACCCATTCCCGGAAGCAACCAGAAGGCCAACCATGCCGGAGGTTACGCCTGGGAGGTCAGCGACTGGACCCAACTGGACCGGTTTTTGATCCTCGGCTCTGAAGGCGGAACGTTTTATGTGGGTGAGCAGAAACTCACCGTGCAAAATGCACAGGCCGTTCAGCGCTGCATCGAACAGGACGGAATCCGCACCGTTGAACGCATCGCTGAAATCAGCGAATCGGGACGTGCGCCCAAAAACGATCCAGCCCTGTTTGCTCTGGCCATGTGCGCCAGTTTTGGAGATGAAAAGACCCGCAAAGCCGCTCTTGAGGCTCTGCCCAGAGTGGCCCGCATCGGGACGCATTTGTTTCACTTCATGGAGTTCATCCAGCAGTTTCGGGGATGGGGTCGTGGCCTCAGACGGGCCATTGCAGACTGGTACAACCAGAAAGACCTGAAAGCTCTGGCGTTGCAGGCCGTGAAATACCGCCAGAGGGACGGTTGGACCCACAGGGACGCTTTGCGTCTGGCACACCCTGTTGCTCCTTCAGAGGGTCACCAGAAGCTGTACCGCTGGATCACCCGTGACCAGTTTGAACCTGCTACAGGTCTGGAGCTGATCGAAGCCTTCAAGCAGGTCCAGCAAGCTTCTGTGCCTGAAGCTGTGAAATTGATTAAACGGCACAGGTTGCCCCGCGAAGCCCTGCCCACCGAGCTTCTGGTCCGTCCCGAGGTGTGGGAAGCGTTGCTGCCCCACATGCCTCTGGAAGCGATGGTGCGCAACCTCGCCAACATGACCCGCGTGGGCTTGCTGACCCCCATGTCGGATGCAAGCCGTCTGGTGCAGCGCAAACTGGGCAACTCCGAGGCCATTTTGAAAGCCCGCATCCACCCCATCAAAATTCTGGCCGCCTTGCGCACCTACGCCGGAGGTCAGGGCATGCGTGGACACGGCCAGTGGACCCCTGTTCAGCAGGTGGTGGACGCTCTGGATGGAGCGTTTTACAGCGCTTTTGGCAATGTGACGCCCACAGGAAAACGCATCATGCTGGCTCTGGATGTGTCGGGCAGCATGGAATGGGGGCACATTGCAGGGATTCCCGGCCTGACCCCCAGAGTGGCCAGCGCTGCACTGGCTCTGGTGACGGCTTCCACCGAAGCCCAGCACATGGTGATGGGTTTCAGCCACCAGTTGGTGCCGATTGGCATTTCTCCTCGCCAGAGGCTGGACGACGTCCTGAACACCGTGGGACGCGTCCCAATGGGCGGAACCGACTGTGCCCTCCCCATGCTGCACGCATTGAAGGAAAACATCCCTGTGGATGCTTTCATCGTTTACACCGACAGCGAGACGTGGTATGGCAACGTTCACCCTGCACAGGCGTTGCAGCGTTACCGCAGGGAAATGGGCATTGCTGCCAAACTGATCGTGGTGGGCATGCAGTCCAACCGGTTCAGCATTGCGGATCCTCGGGACGGTGGAATGCTGGATGTGGTGGGTTTTGACACCGCCACCCCTGAGGTCATGAGCGATTTCATGGTGCAGTGACGCCAAGTGACCTCCATTCCAAACAGAAAGAAGCTGCTGTGGACCAGACAGCAGCTTCTTTCTTCAAGGAGGAAGTGGAATTCAGGAAGAGGGATCAGTAACAGACGGTGTTGAGGGGTGTGCTGGGTGAGATGGTGAGTCCGGGTGTTCCTGCCACGATGCTGTAGTTGTCCCGAATGGTGGTGATGATGGAGGACTCCGCAATGCACCAGTTGCTGTTTCCGTTGGCTTCGTTTCTCAGGATGCCGTAAGGGCCATCGTATTCGTTGGCGTTGAGGGCCCAGTAGAAGTAGCTGGAGGCTTTGTATTTGACCCCATTGATGAAGTCTGCTCCCCATTGTGTGCCACCTGTGGCTGTGGCGCTGGGCACCATCCCGAATTCGCCAATGATCACTGGAACACCGTTGCCATTGTTGCTGTCCACCACGGTTTTCACGATGTTCACGGCCTGCGTGGCGGTCACCCATTTGCCATAGAAGTGGGGAGAATACACGATCTTGTTGAAGTGTTGGTAAGAATAGGTGCCGTTTGAGTTTTGGGTAGCGAACAGGCGGTTGGCAGGGGTAGCTGCTGGGGTGATGTCTGCTCCCCAGTTGGGTGTGCCCCCGGTGCCTTCCACAAAGTACATGATGCTGCGTCCAGGCAGGGTGCTGTAGACCTTCTCAATTTCGGTGATGGCCTGTTCTGCATAGCCTTTCCAGGTGGCCCAGCTTAGTTTGTGGGGTTCATTGAACAGGTCAATAGCCACCACGTTGGGATTGTTTTTGGCCACAACAGCCAGACGGTTCATGTAAGACAGCCAGTAACTGAGGTTCCATGTGCGGTCCGGGCAGGTGCTGGGGTCACCGACCAGATTTCCCCCGAGGTAATTGGGGCTGCAGGTCTGGTATCCCAGCACCACGTACATGTCGTACTGGTTGGCTTTCTGGATCACGGTGTTCAGCATGGTGTTGCTTCCGCTGTGGTTTTGCCAGATGGTGTCTGCCGAAAGGGGAATGCGAATGGCATTGAAGCCGAGGGCTTTGATCTTGGTGAACCAGAAGTCCAGATCGTGGTTTTTGGTGACGCCGTTTTGCACGTGGCTGGTCCAGGTGCCGCCCATTTGCTGGCTGCCATCCAGCCCGAACCAGTTGATGCCCTTGAGCACCACAGTGTTTCCGTTGTTTTTGATGACGGTGTTCCAGTTCACCACACTGGCTGTCCAGTTCTGAACGGTGATGCCCTGAGATTGAACCTGTTGCTCGGGCAGGGTTTGGGTGGAACAGGCAGCGAGGGTGAGGGTCATCAGGGTGGCAGTGAGGGCAAGTTTCTTCATGGCGTGGAGGGTCCTTTCTCTGGAAGGTGAAGCGGAAGGGCTGTTTAGAGGGGATTGTGAAGATTACTAAACATTAGGTGGGATGCCAGAGGACCCTGGGTTGAAGCAGAATGATTTTTTCTGCTTCTGCAGGTCTTTGCCTCAGAAACGCTGATGTTGTTTGAAGTGAGAGCATGTTACTTCGAGTGTCTAGGGGAATCAACTGTTGTATAGACAATTGAGTTTACTAAACAATAATCTTTGTTCCATGAGAGAACAAAAAACATCACCTGAAGCCAGACTGAAATCTGCTGTGTGTTGGGGTGTTTTTCTGAAGGGAGGGCTTGAACATCGCTGGAAAGTTCGGGTTATGATGCTGCAATGTCCGTCCCCGAGTACCACCTGAAGCTCAATGACCCAGAGTTCGTGCGCAACCCCTATTCTGAATTGTCCCGTCTGAGACAGGAAATGCCTGTTTTCCATGATCCTGTCTGGGGCAAACACTTCTTTGCGCGATATGACCACATTTCGAGCATCTTGCGGGACCGCCAGTTTGGACGCAGCATCCTGCACATCCTCTCCAGAGATGAACTCGGGTGGCCGCCGGTGGATCCTCGACAGAAAGACTTTGAAGCTTTCAACAGCACCCACCTGCTGGACCGCGAACCTCCAGACCACACCCGCCTGAGGGCTCTGGTGTCCAAAGCTTTCACCCCCAGACGGGTGGAAGCCCTCACCGAGCGCATCGAAGAAATTGTTGCCCGCACCATTGAAGGACTCAAGAAAAAAGCCAGTTTCGATTATGTTTCCGAGTTCTCTGAACCCCTGCCTGTGACGGTCATTGCCGAACTGCTGGGCGTTCCAGAGGAGCACCGCCACAAGCTGCGCCCATGGTCCTCCGCCATCGTGAAACTCTATGAACTCGGGTACAGCGAACAGCAGCAAATCGAGGCGAACAATGCCACGCTCGAATTTTCAGCGTTCCTCAAAGAACTGGCAGAAGACCGACGAATCAACCCCGGCGAAGACCTGATCACCGCTCTGGTGCAGGTGGAAGAATCCGGCGACAGGCTCACCGAAGACGAACTGATCGCCACCTGCATTCTCTTGCTGAACGCAGGCCACGAAGCCACCGTGAACGGCAGCACCGCAGGCATCCTCGCCCTGATGCGCCACCCCGAGCAGTTCCATTTGCTCAGGGAGGAGGCCCAGAAGGACGGGGCCACCACGCCCCTCTTCAAAACCGCCATCGAAGAGATGCTGCGCTACGATACACCCCTCCCGATGTTTGAACGTTATGTCTTGCAGGACATGGAATTTGCTGGAGTGCAACTCAAACAGGGGCAGGAGGTATGCCTGCTGTACGCCTCAGGAAACCGTGATCCACAGAAATTTGACCGCCCGGATGACCTGGTGATCACACGGGAACAGAACCCCCACCTGACTTTTGGGCTGGGCATCCATTACTGTCTGGGTGCGCCTCTGGCCCGCCTGGAATTGCAGGTGTCCATCAAGGCTCTCTTGAAACACATGCCAGAGTTGCAACTGCTTGACCCTGAAGCCCCCATTTCCTATGAGGGCGGTTTTGTGATCCGGGGCATCAAAGAACTGCACGTCAAGAACGGCTGATCCACCCCAAAATCCATCAACCCAACACTCAAACACGCTGGAAGCCAGAGGTGGCCTGATCAAAACGGACCCTCAGAAAGGCTTCCAGTTGCTCTTTTTTCTCGATCATCTCTGAAGTGAGGTGTTGCCTGTAAGCCATCACCACCATCCACTGTTCAATGCGTTTGCCGACCCAGCCTCCCACGGTCATTCCACCCACCACAAACAGAAACGTCATTTGCAGGGAAAGGATGAAAAACCCTGCAACCGCACCCAGCAAATACATCAAAAACACCAGCAAAATGGCTCCACCGATGGCCCCTCCAACCACCAGAACACCCGCCATCCCTTTGACGCTGGAAAGCTGTTTTTCCAACTCTGGAAACATGCTTTCCATGGACAGGCGGTAAGACCAGTAAGGCCCTTCGTGCAGGGAGCGGTTCTGGCAGTACTGTCCCACAATTTGAAACTCTGCTCCACCAGAGGCAAAAGCAGCAGTCAGTTCCTCGGGTGCCTGTTCCAGCTGGGACAGGGAAAGGTTGAAATTCCTCTGGGCCTCTTGCAAGGAAAGCCGGATGGATTCCTGAATTTGCAGGCTCAATTCATGGGCATGGTCCGGGTGTTCCAGGGTGTCCAGTTTGAATGTTTTGCTGTAAATCAAATTTTGATCCGACATGTTTTCAGTTTAAAAGGGTTTTTGGGGTTTGTCTTGTGCCAGGCGGACTGATGCAGGGTTACCCCAACGTCCGAGGTTTGACCCATCCACTGAGAAAGCGGTCAGCGTTCAGCCCTCAGCCGTCAGCAAAAAGCTCATCCAGAGGCTGTTGCTTTCAACAGCCAGACACAAAGATACAAAAGGAAAGCCCATCAGATTTTCAGCTCAAAAGGCAGCAAGAAAACCTTCCTTCTGGCTGACGGCTGATTGCTGACGGCTGAGGGCTCTCTTTGTTGGCATTGCCGGAACAGCAACTTTGCATTGCTCCCACATCTTTAAAGCACAAAAAAACCCCACCCTGCCAGAGCAAAGGTGAGGCCAGCAGGCTGTTTTTTACTGGATGGCTTTGCGGATGCGGGCCACCACACGCTCTTTCCCGAGCAGGCGCAGCATTTCCCCCATGTCCGGGCTTTCCATGGTTCCGGCCACGGCAGCACGCACCGGAGGCATGACCTTGCCGAGTTTCAGTCCAGCTTCTTCAGCATGGGCTTTGAACAGGTCGTGGGTGGATTCGTGGGAGAAGTCTTCCAGACTTTCGAGTTTGGGCAGCAGGGCTTTCAAAACGTCCTGACCGCTGTTGATGTTGTTCTGGGCTTTCTCGTTGACGGCATGATCGTCAGACCAGAAGTAAGGGGTTTTCTCCCAGAATTCACTGAACACTTCAATGCGGGGCAGCATCAATTTGACCACGCCCTTGAAGAAACCATCGTTGGGAACTTCATGACCGTGTTCTTGCAGGTGGGCATGCAGGCGATCCGCCACCGTTTCGAAAGGCAGCACTTCGCGGATGTACTGGGCGTTGAGCCATTTCAGTTTGTCCCATCCGAACACCGATCCACCCAGACTGATCCGGTCAAAGGAAAAGGCTTCGGTGAGGTCCTGCAAACTGAAAATTTCCCGTCCGTCCGGCATCGAGAAGCCCATCATGCCCAGATAGTTGAGAAGCGCCTCGGGCTGGATGCCTTCTTTGCGGTACCACTCCACAGAGGTGTTGCCTTTGCGTTTGGACAGCTTGGTTTTGTCCGGGTTCTGCAAGAGGGGCATGTGAATCCAGCGGGGTTCCTGCCAGCCAAATGCCTGATACAGCAAGACGTGAATGGGCGCAGAAGGAATCCACTCTTCACCGCGAATCACGTCTGTGACGCCCATCAGGTGATCGTCCACCACCACGGCAAGGTGGTAGGTGGGGAAACCGTCCCCTTTGATCAAGACGGCATCTTCCACGCCAGCATTGTCAAAGCTGATGGCCCCACGCAGTTCATCGCGCAAGAGGGTGCTGCCTTCTCTGGGGCTTTTCAGGCGGATGACGTGCCGTTCTCCGGCAGCCACACGCTGACGGGCCTCCTCCAGAGGGATTTTTCTGGCCCGACCATCGTAGCCCAGATTGATGTTTCTGGAACGCAGGTCTTCACGGATGGCCTGCAATTCTTCAGGGGTCTCAAAGGCGTAGTATGCCCAACCCTTTTCCAGCAGTTGCTGCGCGTACTGGTGGTAGTTTTCCAGACGCTCGCTCTGGCGGTAAGGGGCATTCGGACCACCGATGTCGGGGGCTTCGTCGTAGGGGATGCCCAGCCAGCGGAACATTTCCAGAATCCGGCGCTCGGATTCGGCATTGTAACGGCTGCGGTCGGTGTCTTCAATGCGGACAATGAACTTGCCGCCGTTTTTCTTGGCCCAGATGTAATCAAACAGTGCCTGATAGGCGGTTCCCACGTGCGGGTCACCGGTGGGGCTTGGAGCAATTCGGGTCACAACCATAAAAAAGAGGATACCGCAAAGTGATGGGGGGATGTGGATCGGAGAAAACCAGAAACAAGTTGACCCTGATCCATCACAGATCAGGGCCAGAGTGGCTTTCTTTGTGACTCAGGAGGCTTCTTGCACCACTGCACCCACAGGTTGCTGCTCGGGGGTGCTCTGGTTCATGGCTTTGCCAATGCTGAAATCGTAAATCCATGCGCCGACCAGTGCCCCCGCCAGAGGTCCCACCACTGGAACAAGCCAGAGGGTGCTGTTCAGTCCAGTGTTCTGGAATCCGGCCAGCAAGGAAAACAGTCTGGGTGCAAGGTCACGGGCAGGGTTCACTGCAAAGCCGTGCATCCCACCGAAAGAGGCACCGATGGCCACCACCAGCAAACCCAGCACCACTGGAGCAAAAATTTTGCTGCTTGGGGTTTTCAGGTGGTCTCCGATGGCCAGAACCATCACCATCAAAAGGGCGGTTCCCACCAACTGGTCAATGAAGCCCGGCCAGAAACCAGACACGGCAGGGAAGGTGCTCAGGACGCCTGCGGTGTGGGCAAGCTCGGGGTCCACTTTGATCCACTGGGCGTGGTACACCGTGAACACCAGAGCCGCAGCCACAAAAGCCCCCACAAACTGGGCCACCACATAATGGGGCACTTTGGCCCATGAAAAACGCCGGGTGACCGCCAGAGCAAGGGTCACTGCGGGGTTCAGGTGGGCTCCGCTGATCTGGGCAGACACAAAAACCCCCATGGTGACGGCCAGTCCCCAGCCCAGCACGATGTTGGTGTATCCGCCTTTGACCACTTCTCCGGGCACCAGAGGGGTGCTGCCAAACAGGATCACCATCGCCATCACCCCGAGTCCGAACATGTTGAGCACCAGTGAGCCGAGGGCTTCTGCCATGAATTCCTGCCAAGTCGTGTGTTTCATGTGTTCTCCTGACATCAAAAAACCTGTGCTGCACTGATGTACAGCACAGGGAAAGGTTCAAAGGGGGTTTATCCGAGGACCAGATCGTTGCTGGTCAAGAGGCCCGCTTCAAAGAAGCGGTCTTGCACCTCGGGGTCATCCAGAATGCCCAGTTCACGCAGGTAACGGGTCAAAGAAGAGATGGAGTTGGCGATGTGACTGGACACAATCTCTTTGGTGTAGGTTTCCGCGATGACCTGCTCCACGTGGTCTCGGGGCATGTCGTAAGAGGTCAACTCTTTGCGGATGGAATCGATGTCGGGGGTCAGGAAGGCGTAAATCAGGTTGGGCAGTTGCTTGGCGACTTCTTTCTTGTAGCGCTTGTCCAGTTGAGGCCACACGCGGCGCAACAGGTCTGCGAAGTAGACGTGGTGCTTGCCTTCATCGATGGCGTGGTCACGCACCACTGCACGGATGGAGGGTTTCACATCCTTGGCGGTGGGGATGTCCGACAAAAAGCCCGAGATCAGGGTCTCGGAGATGATCACAAAGAAGATCTCCATCAGTTCTTGCAGGTTGCTTTCGCTGTACTGGTGTTGCAATTCATGCAGTCTGCGGATGAAGAAAGGCTGCAACTGCTGGGTCACGGCACGGATGCCGGTGATGTCTTCGACCTGCATCAAAAGGTCAGCAGAGAACAGGGCGTGGTAGGCTTCGTCGCAGTAAATTTTGTAGGCGTCAAAGACCATCTGGCGGGGCAAATTGAAATCCAGATAACCGTTGGCGATGGACATGGCTACCCGGTTCACCACCACATGCTCCAGTTTGGCGGTGAAGTCGAGGTAACGGTACAGTTGCTGCACCATGATGTGTCGCTGAACCGTTTCGCTCTGCTCCTGAATCAGTGGGTGTTTCATGATCGGAATGAAGTCTGGAGAGAAGAACAGGCCCTGCTCGTCTTTCAAAACCATGCGGCGGGGTGCGGCGCGCACGGTGGAACGCTCGTACCAGTCACCGAATTTGCTTTTGTAGGGTTCCTGCTCGGGGGTGCTGGTGAGGTCCTGAGCGAGAAGGCGTTTGGGGCAGACTGCTTCCATGGCACAACCTATAAAAAGACCGGCAATTCCACACATAAATGACCTCCAGATGTCAGGCAAAGGGCCATTGGGCCTTCACCTGCATGGATCTTGAGATGAGAGAGACAAGCAATGAATGTTGGAAGGGATGGGAAGTCCAGAGTTCACGGTTTGCAGCGTCAGTTGTCCTCGTGCTGCAAAAGGGAAAGTGAACGCTGGTGGGCCTCTGCCACAACAGGAGGGAAGCCCATTGTGGCAGCCATCAAAGGGGATGGTCAGGCCATCAAGTCACAGGGGAGGGGCAGGGGGCAGGCTCTGGCAAGGGGTTGTCTGGCTTCCACCAGATCGATCCATGCCCCGAACACCTGACGGGCCAGATTGCGCAGTTCGGGCAGCAGGGTTTTGGTCTGGTTGAGGATCTCGGCACCCGAGAGTCCTTCCTGTTCCAGTTCAGGCTGGAACACCTGCACCATGTCCTGCACGATCTGGGGGGTGACTTCCATGTGGAAAAGCAATCCGTAGGTGCTTTCACCCACACGGTAAGCCTGATGGGCGGTCAGGGCGCTGGAAGCCAGCAGCTCTGCACCCTCTGGCAGGTCGAAAATGTCGCCGTGCCAGTGGAAACCCATGAATTGCTCGGGCAGTGAACCGAACAGTCTGTCGGTGCTGCTCTGGCGTTTGACGTTGTACCAGCCGATTTCTTTGTAACCGCTGGGACGCACTTCGGCCCCGAGACTTGCTGCAATCAGTTGGCTGCCAAGGCATACCCCGATGACCGGAATCTGTGCCTGATGGGCATTTTGAATGAGCTGCATTTCTTGCAGCAGGTTGGGGTGTTCCTCGCTGTCGTAAACGCCCATCGGGCCGCCCATGACCACCAGACCGGCAATGTTCTCGGGGTGGGTGGGGACGCTGTCTCCCAGATAAGGGTGAAAGGTGCGCAGTTTGAAACCGCGTGCAGACAGCAGTTCTGCGAGGGTGCCAGGGGTTTCCTGGCGGATGTGCTGGATGACCCAAATGTCTTGCATGATGTTCTCCGTTAAAAAGAGGATGGATGGTGCAGTGAAAAAAGAAAAAAGTTCAGGTGCCGTTTCAGACCAATGGTGTCTTGATGGGCAGGATGAAGCTCACTGGATGTTGATGATCTTGGCGACCGAAGGCACGCCTTTGCTGTTCAGGATGAACAGCATGTAAGAGCCGGGAGGGGCAATTTTGCTGTTGGCAGGGGAGGCCACATACAGCTGACCTGTGGAGCTTTGCTGGAACTTGAGGTCCATGAAACGCTGGTCCAGGTTGAACGAGTGGGTCACAAAACCGAAGCGGACGAGGGTCACTCTGGAGACCACATTGGGGGTGCTCACACCGAAAAGCTGGTTGTACCCGAGGCGGCTCGGGGCAGAGCTGATTTTGGGGCGTGCGGCCAGCGTGCCATCGGTGTTGAACAGGTAAGGGGGATGGTAAATTTCTGCGTCGCGGTGGTTGTGGTCTTCTCCGGCACCGATGCCGCCCCCCGCGGTGAGCACCCGTCCGTCAGGCAGCAACAGGGCAGTGCTGTGGTAGTTGCGGCTGACTGTTGCAGAGGCTGCTCTGGTCCAGGTGTTGGTTCTGGGATTGTAAATTTCGCTTGCGAGCACAGGGGTGGAATCGTCCCACTGTTTGCCACTGCTGTTTCCGCCGTTCACAAAAATCTGTCCGTTGGGCAGCAAGGTGGCCTGATGGTGGCTGCGGGCAAAGAGCATGTTGGCGGCGGGGGCCTTGGCTCCGGTGCGTGCATCAATCAGGAGGGATTCGTTGGTGGTGCCGTCGTAGTTTCCGCTGGTGTTGGGGGTTTTGTTGGTGACCCCACCGGTGACCAGAATGCGGTCCGGCTGGAACATCACGCTGCTGCCGTGGTAACGGTCGTAGTTGTCGCGTTGACCAATCACCGTCCAGCTTCCGGTGCCCGAGGTGTTCAGTTTGCCCATCAAGACACCCGGACCCGAGTTGAACACTTGCCCTTCGCTGTTGACGTGCATCCAGGGGTACAGGTGCTCGAATTTGCCGCCGAACACGTTGGTGGATGCGGTGGTTAGGGTGCGCCAGCTCTGGGTGGTGTTGTTCCAGATCTCGGGGAGGTCTGCGGCTGCGCCGTCGTTCACACCACCTGTGGACAGCACTTCTTTGTTGGGCAGCACCGTGAGGGTGGGGTACCAGCGGGTGAAAGCCATGTCCTGTTTGCGGGTCCAGGTGTTGGTGTAAGGGTTGAACATGTTGGTGTCAGGACGTCCGTAGAAGTCCACAGGTCCGAGACCATCGTGACCTCCGGCGGCCAGCACCTGTCCGTTGGGCAGCAGGGTGTGACCTGCGCAGAACAGTTCGGTCCCGGTCTGGTTGTCGTAGCGGGTGTGTGTGTTGGTGGTGGGGTTCCACACGTCCACGAAAGTCAGGTCGTGTTCACCACTGCTGGGAGGATCAAAGATGTTGTCGCCGGTGTCATCACTGGTGCTCCAGCTGATCACGTTGCCGTTGGGCAGCAGGCCCATGTGCACGGCGACCAGAGGCCACTTGACCACAGGAGAAAAGTAACCCTCTTGGGCAGCCGTGGGGGTGAACTGGGCGGTGGTCTGTGCAGCAATGCCCTGTTCAGAGATGGGACTTTGGGTGGAGGGGGAGACCGTGTTGCACGCCAATAATGCAGTCAACAATGAGGTGGTACCGATTCCCTGGAGCCAATGTTTTGTGCTTCCTTGCATCATACTCTCCTTGAGCACCGCGCAAATGACATCCGCCTGACCTTTCTTGAGAAAGCTCGGGGGTGACAGTGCAATAGGTGAATACCGGATGTCAATTAGTTAGTACTCCTAATGGATGGTATAAGATAAATCCAGTATTGTCAAACACAATTTCGTGACAATCTTAAGACTCTTAATGAAAATAAATCTTTGACTGGGAAGGCTTTTTTCGGATTGGCATCATACGTAATCAGGGGAATCCCTGAGTGTCCGCTAGGCCATCAGCGAAAAATTCTCAGGGATTCCCCTTAGCACATGGATGGGAATTTTCAGTCGGTTTTCTTCCAGTGGTTGTTCGCCAGAGCAATGGTCTGGAACTCCAGAGCCACAATCTGGGCGGCCATCATCAGTTGCATGGTGTCCGTGGCATATGCCTGCCGCAAAGACTTGCGGGTGTCTCCATCGGGTTGAATGGCCACGATGGACTTGCGTGCCAACTGGATGGCCAGCAGGCGGCCTTCCTCTGGTGTGGCCGTGATCAGGGAGGTCAATTCAGCCATGCCAGCGGCCCCTTCACTTTCCGGCTTTGACTTTGCCAGAGAGGCTCAGGTTGCCTGAAGCCACATCCCACACATCCACCACGCACAGCAGGGGGTTGTGGAGGTCTGCATTGACGCGCAAACCCGCTGTGACCCCATCAAACTGGAAGTCGGATTTGAACCCGAGTTCTTTCAGGGGCACTTTGATGGACACGGTGTTGCTGGTGAAGGTGGGCTCAAAACCGGGGCTGTCAATCAGGATCGGCAGACCTGGCCAGGTGGCAGGAAGCTTGGGGTTGGTGCCTGCAGGAATGTCTTTGACTTTCAGGCTGCCTTTTCCGCAAACGTCATCCGGGGTCAGGACCACCCAGTGGCTGTGCCAGAGTGTGCCATCGTTTTTGGGGTCTCCGTCACCGCTTTCATCGAAGAGGGGGGTGTCGTCAAAGTCGGGGTGGCTGGTGGCGGCCAGAGCCAGCACGCCCTGTCCACTTTCAAACCCGACCACTGCAGAATCCAGATTGGTGGGCCAGACGTAGCTGTACACGTTGCTGCCTGCCAGTTTTCCAGAGGGGGTGGGCCTCAGTTTGCCGGCTTTTTCACTGACCTGAATCTGGAACACCAGTTGGGTGCCTTGCAGGGTGACTCTGGTGTTCACCAGATCAAATTCGTGTTTGTCCGTGTTGTGGGCACTGGAGGCAATGGGATCTGCAAAAGCGACGGAAAGGGACAGCAAACCAGCAAGAATCAAGTTGCGTTTCATGTTTTTCTCCTTGGGGCATGTCAAAACACCTTCTGCCCAAGCATCAGGCAGCAGTGTTTTTGGACAACATTTGACTTCCATGCCTGATGTGCAGGCACGGTTGGGTCCATGGGGATGGGGGATTTTAAAGCAGCAAGCGGTTTACTCGCTCAGAACAGGCAACTTCTGGTGGTCCGGGCAATCGAGTTGCAATTCCTGAACCTTCAAGGCTGCTCCGATGAACTGGCAATGGTGGGGTGCCTGCGGATCTGCATAGGTGTTGGGCCGGAAAAAGGCACAGTTGAAACACATGTGAACGGGAGCAATCTGTCCGTTGTGTTGCAGCACCTGAATGAGGCGCATCAGGGTTTGGAGCAAGACGCCCTGTTCCGCTGCATCGAGTGTGCCTACTGCTTGCGAAAGGAAATCTGTCCATTCCAGTGCTTTTTCGGCTTCCTGAATCCCGGTGGGACTGAGGGTGATTTGCAATTGCCGACCATCCTGTGGATCACGGGTTTTGACCACCAGCTGTTTTTTGACCAGCATGCTGACCGCATCACTGGCGGTGGCCGCTGTGATGCCGAGGTCTGTGGCCAGTTGCGAAAGGGGCAAGCCCCTCTTGGCCGTGTGCAACCGCCTCAGAATTTGACCTTGTGTGGGGGTCAACCTCTGGGGAGTGGCACCTTTCCAGGCCTGGGTTTTCATCACCTGGCTCAGTTTGGACAGACCTGTGACGACTTTGAGTTGCAGGATGGGGTCGGGTGGTTCGTTTTGCATCTGCATCTATTCTGAACGAGAGTCGGCGCCACGAAAAGCGCTTCAATTCCCATCTGTCCCCTCCTTTGATTAGGACTCCTAAGTATTAATCCACGGATGGGGAAAATGTCAAGCTATGAATTGGGCCGTGACCACAAGCAAACAGTTCAAATCTCTGCCGGAGTGTGCTCACGACAGATTTTTTCCGAAGCATCCTGCTCCAGAGGCAGGTTCAACAGAGCACACCAGCGTTCTTCTTTTCTCTGGTGGTATTTGCAGGTTTTGCACACCCCAAAGGGTTTTCCGCCCTGTCTGGAAACGAGTCTTTCCAGCAGCAAATTCAGGGTTTGTTCGATCTGCACAGATTCTGCTGGCTCGAAACCCTCCAGCAACTGGAAGGTGTTTTGCAAATGCTCAGCCAGCAAGGTTGCTCCGGTGGTGGTCAGCTCAAAATGCCATACCCGCCGGTCATGGGCATCGGGTTGGCGGGTCACCAGCCCTTTGCTTTCCAGCACTTTGAGGCTCTGGGAAAGGGTTCCTTTGGTGATGCCCAGATATTCTCCAATGGCCTGCGGTGTGTTGCTGAAGCGGTTGCAGAGGTTCAGGTAATGCATCACCTCGAAGTGGATGGGATGCAAGCCTGCTGGATGGGTGCGGCTGTTTTGCCTGAGCAGCACCCCCAGACGTTCGATGAAAACAGGGATCATGGACATACCCCATGGTAGCGACTCAAAACCATCTTGACAAATTTCGCATGGCCCTTTACTTTAAAATGGTATCGAGTCGATACAAAAACACAAGCAAGGAGATGAACATGCAAAAAACCGTTTTTTATCATGCTGGTTGCCCCGTGTGCGTTGAAGCCGAACAACAATTCGTGGGTGCTCTGGACCCCCAGAAGTACGATGTTGAAGTGGTCCACCTCGGTGAACAGAAGCACCGCCTCTCCGAAGCCGAGCAGGCCGGAGTGAAATCTGTGCCTGCGCTGATTGTGGATGGCCTGCCTTTCCACATCAATTACGGCGCCAGCATCAACGATCTGCGCTGACTTCCATCCATTTCCAAAACATCCTGGTGCAGCACCCACCGGACAGGTCCAGCGCCTGTTCGGTGGCATTCAAAACCTTTGAAACCTCCACTCACAACACAAGATGAATTTTGTTTCGGACCAGATGTGCCACACTGAAGCATGGAATGGCTGTTTTACATTTTGATGGCCCTGTTGTTCTGGGCTTTGCCAGCCATCATTGTGCACGGGATGCTGGGTCGCCGCATGCGTGAACAACAGGACCAGATGGACCTTTTGAAAACAGAATTGCGTCGTTTGAAACAACACCTTGATCCGCTTCAGCAGCAGACCTCCTCCCCTCCAGTGTCTGCTGCTGAAACGTTGTTGCAAAAGTCACCAGAGCCTGCTGGGGAAAAACCGACTGCACCAGAGCAAACAACACAGCCCAGAGTCCCTGCCCCACCTCCTTTTCCTTCAAAAGCAAAAATCCCACCTGCTGCGCAGACCAAACCTGTTGTGGAAAAAGGTCCTCTGGACGGGCTCTTGAGGTACTTCACAGGTGAACGGGCACTGGTCCGTTGGGGTGTGATGCTGGTGCTGTTCGGGATGGGGTTCTTGCTGAAACTCACCGTCAGTGAAGACCTTTCGGTGCCACTGAAACTGGGGATCGCTGCCAGTTGCGCGGGCGTGCTGTTTGGCTGGGGATGGCAGGTCCGGCGCACCCGCAAAGGGTTCAGTGTGGCCTTGCAGGGAGGCGCACTGGGCATTTTGTATTTCATGGTGTATGCCTCCAGCGTGCTCTACAACATCCTGCCTTTCACTGCAGGGCTTCTGATCTGGTTGCTGGTGGGCTTGCTGGGCGGCTTTCTGGCCCTCAGGCAAAATGCACAGGTGCTGGCGGTGCTCAGTGTGGTGGGCGGTTTTCTGGCCCCCATCCTCATGCGGTCCGGGTCTTTTGAACTGCCACCAGAGTTGATGGTGCAGGTGTTCACATATTACGCCTTGTTGAATGCAGGCATCGTGTGGCTTTCCTTTGTGAAGCTCTGGCGTTCCCTGAACGTGCTGGGTTACCTGTTCACCTTTCTGTTTGGTGCACTCTGGGGTGTGCTGGCTTATCGGCCAGAGGCTTACCCGATTGCTCAGCCTTTCCTGATCCTGTTTTTTGTGATGTACACCGTGACCCCTCTGGTGCACGCTTTGCGCAGACGGTCAGGCCGTGCCGACCACATCCTGATGCTCTCGGTTCCAGTGCTGTCCCTGATCCAGCAGGCAGGTTTGATGGCAGGGGACCGCACCAGCACAGCCCTCAGCAGTCTGGTGGTGGCGGGTGTGCAGTACGGGCTTTCCCTTTACGTACGCAACAAAAACACCCCCAGAGCCCTGCAAGACACCTACCAGATGCTGGCCATTGGGTTTGCGGCCCTTTCGGTTCCCTTGCTGACCACCGCTCTGGCCACCAGTGTCATCTGGGCTTTCAATGGGGTGCTGCTCACGGTGTTTGGCACCCGTGCAGGCAACCAGATCCACAAAGTCTGGGGAGGGGTGCTGCTGTATCTGGCTCTGGCTGCTTTGTTGCTGGCATGGCTGATTCAGGGACAGAGTGCAGGGGTGTTGACCAGTTTGCTCTGGGTCAGTCTGGCTTTGCTGGGAACAGGCATTTTCCTGCATCAAAACCAGCAAATGGGACTTGCGCGTGGCCTTCTCCTGACAGGGGCCACCTTCTGGATCCTGACTGGAGCAAGCGGTGCAGAATGGCTCTGGCCAGAGCGTTTTTCTGCTTTGCTGGTGCTGTTCAGCCTCAATGTGACACTGTTGGTACTGCAACAACTGGGCCAGAGGTTTCAGGTGGCTTTGCTGTCACAGTTTGCTTTCGGGTTGCCACTCTGGGCCATCTGGACGGCTTTCCTTGCTTTGCTCGGATGGGATGAATCCCTCACCTGGCCTGCCTTGCTGGGATGGGGAGGGTTTTTCGTGGTGCAGTACCTTTTCCTTGCTCAGGTGCCGACCTCTGAAAAGGTGCAAAAGCTGCTGTACCTGCTCACCTCCTGGTTGTTGTTTTTTCGTCTGATGGTGGTCGGACAGGCTTTGCTGCAACAGATTGACCTCGGGAACTATGTCTGGGTGCTGGTTCCTTTGCTGTTTTACTGGGGACATCTGCTGCTCTGGGAACGCCTGCCATTCACCATAAAGTTCCCACGCCTGTACCGTGATGGCTTGATGCTGCCTTTGCAGGTCCTCCAGACCGGGGTGTTTTTGTTGTTGTTGATGCAACCCCCTGCCCAAACCTATCTGCCCCTCCTGAACATTCTGGAAGTGGCACAACTGGCCCTGTTCCTGACCCTTTTGCATGACAGGTTGCCATGGGAAATGCAGCCCCAGAGCCGCAGAATCCGCCGAAATGCCCTGATTGTGATGGGCCTGCTCGGGGTCAGTGCTGTGGTGGTCCGGTTCATGCATGCTTATTTTGGGGCTCCATGGAACTGGATTGACATTCTGGGGCACAACAACACCCAGACGGTGCTTTCGATCTTCTGGAGTGCGGTGGCCCTGACGTTCACCGTTCATGCCAATCGCAAGGCAGATCGCGATTTGTGGACCATCGGAGCGGGCATACTGGTGTTTGTGGTGTTCAAACTCTTTGTGCTGGACCTCTCGGGCAGCGACACGTGGGCCAGAGTGATCAGCTTTCTCGGGGTGGGTGTGCTCTTGCTGTTCATGGGGTTTGTGGCACCCGTCCCACCAAGAAGACCAGAGGAGGAAAAAGCATGAACCGCAACCCGCTCACCGAAGAACAGCTTTCACAGGCCCTTGCTCAACTTGACGGCTGGGAGGCCCAGAGTGCAGGCATCCTCAAAACCTACACCTTTGGCAGCTATACAGATGGGGTGGCTTTTGCCATGAAAGTGGCCCTGCTGGCCGAAAAAATGAACCACCATCCTGATGCACTGACCATTGGCTGGAAAAAAGTCACGGTGGTTTATGTCACCCACGATGCAGGTGGCATCACAGAACTGGATGTGCAGGCTGCACAGAAGGTAGACCGGCTCTAAAGGAACTTTTTCCAGCGGCCTTCTGCCAGTTGGGGCAAATGGCGCACCATGTCCAGCCACCTGCTGAGGGGCCTTTCCGCCCAACTCACCTCTGGGGTGGCGGGCCTGCGCACCAGAAAGCACAGGTGTTGGAGGTTCAGCAGCAGGATGCGGGCTTCTGCGGTTTCATCGTCTGGAAAAGACTGCACTTTGCGGTAAGTGTCCAGCATGACCTGTGAGGCGGCCAGAGGCACCCCCACCAGATCGTGGACCGGATCTCCCCATCCACACCCTCCCCAGTCGATCAGGGCAGCAAAATCTCCCTGATGGACCATCACATTGGTGCCCTGCATGTCCCCATGTCGAAAAGTGTGGTATGCAGGGTCCAGCAGGTAAGGTTTCAGGCGTGACACCCAGCTTTCAAGCCAGCGCGCTTCTTCCAGTGTGAAATGGCCTTCCTGTGCAAAATCTGCAATCCACGCTTCAGGTGTGCCAAGGTCTTCCAGTTGCAAATTTTGCACTCTGGACGGGTCAGGCAGATGGTGCACCTTGACCAGTTCGAGGGCCACCTTTTGCCAGAGGTTTTGGGTTTGCTGAACGGGCAACCCCAGAGATTCCAGGTTCTGGCCTTCCACACGCCTGTAAATCCCATAAGGCACAGGCAACAGGTCCAGAGCAGCATCAAAAGCCAGCAGTTCTGGTGTGTGCACCCCGGCTTCAACCAGTGCTGGAACCGCCACCCTTTCCTTGTTCAGGGCATCGACAAAAGGAGGTGCCATTCTGGGAATGCGCAGGATCCGCTCTGTGCCCACCTGAAACACCCGATTGAAAAAACCCACCTGAGGCAAAGCCGTGACGGTTTCTCCAGACAGGTGGTGCCTGTCCAGAATGGCTTGCAGTTGCTCTGGGGTGATGTTGGGAAATTCTGGCATGGAGACCTCATTTCAGGTGAAACACTGTTTGGGTGGTACAGGATGGTTTTGATCCGCTCTGATGGGCCTTGAAGCTTCACATGCCATGGATAGACTTGACGAATACTGCATACTGTCCTATAATGATAGACATCAATCGGCGAAAAGCCGAATTTTTTGTTTTATTCCCCTGCAATGCCTTCCTGAATCTGAATCCCGAGCAAATGGGCAAGCTCAGGAAGTTGCTGTGTTTCGATGATCGCCCCTTGCAGGTTTTGCACCTGCACTTTGAAACCGGCCAATACGCTTCCTCTGAAGTCGGTTTCCTGCAATTTGCATTCCCTGAGGTTGGCTCGGGTCAGGTTGCAGTCCCTGAAAACGGCTTTTTGCAAGTCTGCTGTGTCGAAACGCGCATCTTCAAAGTTGCAGTCTTTGAAATGGGCCTGTTTGAAGTTTCCCTGCCAGAAAGAAAGCCTTGCATCGCAATTCTGCAAGGTCAGGTGGGCGGCTTGCAGGCCCACAAACTGGGCTCCCAGCAAGCGGCAATCTTGAAATTTGACCCTCGTGAAACCCGCTTCCAGCCAGTTCAGACCAGCCAGATTGCAGTGTTCCAGCAAAACATCTTGCAACCTGAGCCACTCCCAGCGGGTGCCACTGAAGTTGCTGTCTTCAAAATGCACCCCCTGAAAGGTCAGACCATAAATTTCAGTGCCCGAGGTGTCCAGCTCAATTTTCAGACCGCTGTAGGTGCTCTCGGGTTCCAGATCAGGGGTTTCTGGCAAGAGGTTTTTGGGCAGTTTGGGGAGGAGGGTTTTGGATGGGGTGTGTTTCATGTTTTCACGCAAAGCAGAATCAGAATGGACCATTCTATTTTAACTGAAATTGTGGAACAGGGTCAGCCTGCTCTGGAAACTGGAATTCGGAGAGGTCGGCATCAGGTCAGGGCCATGTCCCAGACCCCAGATGACCTGGATGTGGTGCATGATGACTTGAACCCGGTGCATGCGGATTCATCACATGCAAACATCCGCTTGATTTCTATACTGATGAAACCCGAGGAGGGTCAACGTGAAAAAACATGCTTTGATTGCTGCAACATCCCTTTTGCTTGCTGGTCCTGCCCTTGCTCAACAAAATGGCCCAGAGTACAACCTTGAAGCCGTCGAGTTGTGCATCGACAACAACTCTTTTTCTGCACAGGTGGGTGCTCTGGGCAACACCTCCCAGAAAGTGGCCCAGAGCCTGTACGATTACTTCGTCAAAACGGCCAAAGCAGGCAAAGTGCCTTTCAAAGAAATGGGTGACAAGCCCTGTGGGAAATGGGCTGTGGATTTCACCGTTCAGGCCACCAATGGCAATCCCCGTGCATGGCTGGCCACCCTGACTGTCAGTGACAACAAAGTGTATGCCAGCCTGGACAAAAATGATGTTTATTCCTACCCTGTGGTGGTCTGGTGGGACTCTCTTTTTGGTTACACCAGCAGCAATGATGGACTGGCACAGTACCTGATTGCTGCAGGCAAAGAGCTGATTGACGGCCTGCTTGACGATTACACTTCTGTCAACTGATTTCAGCTGAACCGTGTCCGTGTGATCCATTGGAAAAGCCTCGACTGAGTCGAGGCTTTTCCAACTTGTGGGATGGCTCTTAGCGCTGAACCGCCTGATTCAGTTGATCTTTGAACCCAATGGCAGCTTGCACGGCAGCCTCCACACTGAGGTCTGTGCTGGCATACTGGATGCCTCTGGACGCGCTGACCACTGCCCCCACACCCTCTGAATTGAAGGCATCTGCAAGGTCTTCGGCTTTTGCACCCTGCGCCCCGAGGCCGGGCAACAACAGGGTGGCTCTGGGCATCAGATCACGGAATTTTTTCAGCTCTGCAGGATGGGTGGCCCCCACCACTGCACCCACGCTGCTCAGTCCCTCTCCTTCTTCTGCACCCAGACGGTCCAGGGCTTTGGCCACCACCTCTGCCAGCAGGCCATCTGCTGTGGCAAGGTCTTGCAGGTCGTGAGAGCCGGGATTGGAGGTCTTGACCAGCACAAACACCCCACCTCCATTTTTGCGCCCTGCATCGATGAACGGTTGCAAGGTTTCAAACCCGAGGTAAGGATTGACCGTCAGGGCATTTCCAGCGTGTTCTCCGGTCATCCATGCCTGAGCGTAAGCTTCAGCGGTGCTGCCGATGTCGCCGCGTTTGGCATCCAGCAGCACAGGCAAATCCAGATTGCGCGCCAGTCGCATCAACTCCACCATGAATTCGATGCCGGGCAAACCCATGGCCTCATAAAAAGCGGCTTGTGGCTTCACGCAGGCAGCATGAGGGGCAGCCCCCTCTAGCACAGCCAGTGTTTGCTGCTTCATCTGTTCAAAACTGCCGTGTGCGGAAAGCCTCGGATCAAGGCCCAGACACAGTCTGGTGTTGAGTTTCTGGGTGCGCTCCAAGAGCCTCTGGTGAAACATTCTGTCCTCCATGCCTCTGAAAGCAGGTGGCTTTCAGAAATCACTACAGGATAACGGTTTTGTGGGGCTCGGGTGTGGCGAAAGGGGAGGGGAGGTATAGAGAAGGGCATGTTTGCCGAGGGCAAAGACAGCCAAGGCAGAAGGCAGATGTAGGGGCGAGGCGTGCCTCGCCCAAAAGCTTTAGCATGCAGGGCGAGGCACGCCTCGCCCCTACAGGTTCCTTTCCATGTGCTACAAGATGCCCTCGGCCCTCGGCAATCGGGGGACACCTGCTGAGCCCTCAAAGAGCCTTCTGCCTTCTGCCTTCGTCCTTCTGCGATATAACCATCTTATGACCCAGCCCCTGAACGTCGCCCTGCTTGGTTACGGTTTCGCCTCCAAGACCTTCCATGCTCCTCTGATCGACAGCGTCCAGAGCCTTAAATTGCATGTGGTTTCCTCCAGTCAGCCCGAGAAAGTCCATGCAGACTTTCCTGCTGTGCAGGTGTTTTCAGACCCTCTGGAGGCCATCTCGCATCCAGACATTGGAATGGTGGTGATTGCCACACCCAACACCACCCATTTCAGCCTTGCCAGAGCGGCTTTGCTGGCTGGAAAGCATGTGGTGGTGGACAAGCCTTTCACCCTGACGGCAGAAGAGGCCAGAGAACTGACCATGCTGGCCTCCAAATCAAACCTGATCCTTTCGGTGTTTCACAACCGCAGGTGGGATGCCGATTTCCTGACCCTCAAGAAGCTGATTGCAGAGGGGCAACTCGGGCGGGTGGTGCATTTTGAATCGCATTTTGACCGTTTCCGGCCGGTGGTGGTGAACCGCTGGAGGGAGCAAAACCTGCCCGGCAGTGGTCTGTGGTACGACCTCGGGCCACATGTGCTGGATCAGGTGTTGCAGCTTTTTGGCTGGCCTGAGACCGTTCAGGCAGACATTGCTGTGCTCCGTGATGCTGGACAGGCCCCGGATTTCTTCCATGTGGTGCTGGGTTATGACCGCCTCAAAGTGGTGTTGCATGGTTCCATGCTGGTGGCTGCGCCCAATCCCCGTTTTGTGGTGCATGGAACGGCGGGCAGTTACCTGAAATACGGTCTGGACACCCAGGAACCGACCTTGAAGGCCGGAGGACGGCCCGGCGATGAAAACTGGGGCTTGGATCCTGAAAAGGGCGTTTTGTATACCCAACCTGAAGGTGCTCCCATCTCCCTTGAAATAGAAAACCAGAGGGGCAGTTACCAGACCTACTATGAAAAGGTGGCTGCAGCCATTTTGCAGGGACATCCCAACCCCGTCACGCCAGAGGAAGCCACCTGGGTGATGGACCTGCTGGAGGTCGGTGAAGCCTCTTCGCGCTCAGGACAGCGCATTGCACTGGAAAGGAAACCATGACCCATCAAGAGGATCTTCAAAAAATCCGTGAGCAGGAAACCACCCTCAAATTTGAGCACTTTGATTTCCACACCGCATGGGAACTCGGGCAGGCGATCCGCCAGATTGCGGTTCAGAAAGGGAAAGGGGTGGTCATCGACATCACCCGTCTGGATGGGATGCCCCTGTTTTTTGCCGCTTTGCCGGGCACCACGCCAGACAACCTGAGCTGGGTCCGCCGGAAATCCAATGTGGTGAAGCACTTCAGGACCAGTTCTTATTTTGTGGGCCTCACCCTCAAGCAGGACAACACCAACGTCACAGATGCCCATGGTTTGCCAGATGCAGATTATGCCACCCACGGAGGGGCCTTTCCCATCTGCCTGCACAGTGGTGAAATGGTCGCTGTGGTGACGGTGTCCGGTGTGCCCCAGAGGGAAGATCATGCTCTGGTGGTCAAAGGGTTGTGTCAGGTGCTGGGGAAAGATCTTTCTGCCCTTGCTCTGGATTGAACATCAAACCAAACAAAACATCCTCCTGAATTTCAGGAGGATGTGGATTTTTGTTGCTTTTAAGCGCTGGCGAGAGCGTTCTTGGCAGTGGTCACCAGGTTGGCGAACACTTGGGGCTCGCGGGCAGCAATGTCAGCGAGGACTTTGCGGTCCAGAGCGATGCCAGCTTTTTTCAGACCGAACATCAGGGTGGAGTAGCTGATGTCGTTCAGGCGGGCAGCAGCGTTGATGCGCTGAATCCACAGGCGACGGAAGTCGCGCTTTTTGTTGCGACGGTCGCGGTATTCGTAGGTGGCTGCGTTCAGCAGGGTCTGGAAGGCGTTCTTGTACTGCTTGGAGCGTGAACCCCAGAAGCCTTTGGCGCGTTTCAGAACCTTCTTGTGACGACGGCGGCGGATGATACCAGTTTTGGCGCGTGGCATTAGTTGCGACCTCCGGGGAACATGAGCTTCATGCGGGCCCATTCACTCTTGGCCAGAACGAAACCTGCGCCTTTTTTGGCGATGTCACGGCCAGACTTGCCGGTGTTCTGGTGGCGTTTGCCACTCTTGAACGCCATCACTTTGCCGGTCGCAGTCACTTTGATGCGACGCACAGCAGCCTTTTTGGTCTTTTGCTTGGGCATGTGGTGTCCTCTCTGAGGTTTTCCCCTCGGGGTAAACCTGGAAGCTCGGTCGCGTTTCCGCAGTGGTCCCGGCTTCACTTCAGCCTTATAAGGATACAGGAGAGTGGTGAATTTGTCAAAAAACATGGTGTGGCAAGCAAGAGGGCGCAGCACGCTGCGCCCCTACAGGTTGATGGGTTCTCAATACTTGCCAAACGTTGCGGTCGTCCACCCGAGGAACTGGTCCGATCCGTCCTCTGGGCGGGCTTTCAACACGGCTTTGTAGAAGTTGGGCAAAACCGTGGTGCCATAGCGGTTCAGGGCAATGTCTCCGTAGCCTTCACGGATGTAGTCGTCTGCCCCGCTGGGAGAGCAGTTTCGGACGCCACTGCCACTCAGGATGGATTTGGCGATGTACTCCATCCCGAGCACCAGTCTGGGGGTGGTCTGGCCATCAAACGTCAGGTTGTAGATGCTGTTGTCGTTCTGCACCCATGCCACGTTGGCGGCTTGCACCAGTCCGGTCAGGGAGTACTGGGGGTGGTAGCAGTCTCTGGATTTCAGTTCGTAAATTTCACCCGAGGCGTAGACCACTTTGGGCATGGTTTCTTTGATGATGCGCATGCCTTCCTGATATTTGGTGGTGTCGTTCAGGTAAACGCCAGCGGACATCATGGCGTAAGCACCAGAGACCGTCCAGTTGTTTTTGGTGCTGGTGTCGATGGTGGCTTTCCATGCGTAGTTGTAGAGTTTGTTCACAAAGGCATCAAATTGCTGGATGTCGGTGCTGGACCATCCGGCGGCTCCGTTGTTGTGATACCGGATGATTTCGGCAGCATTGACCCACATGGGCAGGACCCATGCGGCTTCCAGATCCACCTGCTTGGGTTTGTCGGTGTTGACGTTCACGATGCTCTGGAATTTCTGTGCCCATGCCCGCATGATGCGGATGGAGGCGTCTTTGTGGGCGCTTTTTCCGGTCACCACCCATTGCAGGGCATTCAGGTAGGCGGCCTGAGGATCGTCTTTGAAGTCCCTTTCTTCATCGGTGCTGCCCGAGTCCAGCACATGCACGGTGCTGTAAGGGTGTGGGGTGTAACCACTGGAGGCTCTGGAATCGGAGGTGACTTTGGTCCAGCCCTGCTGGGTGATGTTGCTGGTGGTGCTGTTCACCTGGGTTTTCAAGCGCTCCAGACGGGCAGCATTCAGAAGCAGTCCGGGGTGCACAAAGGTGAGTTGTTGTCCCACTTCTGTGGACTCTGGGGTGGTCTGGGTTTCTGCAGGGGAAATGGAGAGGGTATTGCAGGACACCAGAGTGGCACCCAGCAGCAGCAAAAGGGATTTTTTCATGGGGCTCCTTGCACGGGTTTTCTGTCCATCTGTTCTGGGACCAGAAAGACCCAAAATCCAGTTGGAGGATCAGAAACCTTGCTGTGGGAGGGGGTTCCCACAGCTTTGGATTGGAAGTGCATTTCACAAATTAACACCTTTGTTACGAAAATGCAACTGTGTTTCGTAATCTTTGAGGTGTGCTGTATGACTTCTCAGCATGCTTTCGGATGGAATAAGTGTTTCTGCTGTACCAGATGCAAAAGACACAAAAGCAAACGAAACGGTCACAGCTGGCTTTTGACTTGGAGATAAAATCAAGAAACCTTCGCCTTGCATCTTGCGTATTTTGAACCAGAGTTGAACGTCATACAGAAAGCCATACAGGAGGCAACATGAGCAGTTTTTCGGTTGGATCATTCTCAATTGGTTCCCTCATCGGTTCCCATTCACACCGCAGGCATCGCCGTCACCGCCATCACCGCCGCAGAGGGTGCCTGAGCATCGGTTGTGCTGTTTATGCAGGGCTTTTCATGCTGGGCAGCGCTTCATGGGTCACATGGTTGGTGGTCACCTGAGCACGTTTGCAGGCAGGCTCGGGGTGATGGTGGCAGCAGCAAAAAGCCTGCTGGGCCATCCCGAGCCTGTGGCTTATCCCTTCATGCTCAAGCCCGCCCTGAAAAAGCTTTTTCCAGAGGTCACCCACCTGAACATCCAGAGGCTCGGTGAAGGTGAACATGCCGATTATGCTTTTGTGGAGGTGCATCAGGGCAGCACTTCCCGTCCGGTGTTCGTCAAGTACCGCATTGCAGATGATTTCGATGCCAGACGTTACCGCCGGTTTCTGAATGAAGCCACCTACCTCAAAGGGTTTGCCCCTCTGGTGAACATTCCCCATGCCCCTCTGCTGGACCTCCAGCACAATGACCAGACCTGCAAAGCCCATCTGGTGCTGGAAAGCCTGCAAGACCGCTGCAAAATGTGGACCGACCTTCCAGAGCCTGAACGCTTTCAACGTGTGGGACAGGTGGTGCGCTTGCTGGCCGAATTCCATGCCCAGTGGATGCTTCATCCTGCCCTCAAAGACCACCCTTCAGGTCCGTGGGGAGACCAGTTGCCTGTTTTGTTGAACAAACACAGGGGAACCCTGGAAAAAGCCATCCAGCAAAAAGAACTGCCTTCTGAACTCTTGCATGTCGCTGAACAATTGCAGGCAAAGGGCACTCTGGAGCAGCTTTACGCAGATGCAGGCAGAATCACCTTGTGTCATGGGGATTTTCATTTTGGTCAGGTGCTCGTGGACCGACTCAACCCCGCGCGCCTGTATTTGATTGATTATGAACACACCAGCATTTCTCCGTTTGGGTTTGATCTGGCCCATTTTCTGGTGATCCGTTTCAACTGGTTTGAACGCCAGCATCTGGAAAAAGACCTCCTTGAACAGTACCTGCAGGTGATGCACCAGCATGGCATCGGACTGACCCAGGCAGAGCTCTGGCAGGGATACCGGACTGGCATCCTCAACAACTTTTTGCTGATGTGGGCACGGTTTCAGCGCGATCCAGATCCGATGTTCCTTGAGCTGCTCCAGAGGCTTTTTGTTGCCCTGCAGGAACATCAGGTTTTGCAGCCCTCCTCCCTGTTGAAGTAAGCTTCTAAAAATGCAGACCTACCATTTGGACCACCTCGAAGGATTGACCCCCTTCGTGCTTCATGAATTGAAAGCCCTGAATGCCCGCATCCTCGGCAAAGGGAAAGACCATGTGCGGATTGCTTTTCCGGGCAACCCGAGGCCCCTGCTGGACCTCCGCACCGTGGTTGCCGTCTCACGCATTGAGCGTTTTGAGGTGCCGCGTCCCAAAGCCTTGCTCGGGCATCAACACCTCACCCGTTTGCTTTCCATTGTTCAGGACACCCGAAAGTTGGGCACATTCCAGTCTTTCCGCTTTGCAGCAGCAGGCAGTGATTCCAGTGTGTTCAAGCGTCTGGCAGAGGAGATCCAGACCCAGAGCAAACTCAAACATGACCCTGAAGATGGGGAAATGGTGTTGCGTGTCCTGAAATCAGGAGAGGCATGGGAAGTGCTGATCCGCCTGTCTCCTCGTCCTCTGTCTGCACGTGCGTGGCGTGTGGCCAACATGGAAGGTGGCTTGAATGCCACAGTGGCAGCAGCGATGGTTCAGTTGGCCCACATTGAAAAACACGATGTGGTGTTCAACCCCATGTGCGGCTCTGGCACCCTGATGATTGAGACTGGATTGATGTATGGAGGGGCCAAAGTCTCTGGCTGTGATCTGGACCATGAGCATGTGGGGTTTGCTCAGGCTAATCTGCAAGCTGCAGGTCTGAAATCCGAAGCCTACCTGTCTGATGCCACCCATCTGGATCTGCCAGACCAGAGTGTGGATGTGATCCTGTGTGACCTGCCCTGGGGAGACAACATTGGCAGCAACACCGCCAACCTCTCCCTCTATCCAGAGTTTTTCCGTGAGATGACCCGCATTGCTGCTGTTGGCGCACGGATGGTGTTGATTTCCCATGAAATCAAACTGATGGACCGCCTGCTCAAAGACCAGAGCCGTTGGTCCGTGGTGCGCGAAGATCGGGTGTACCACGGAGGTCATTTCCCCAGAATTTACACCCTCAACCGCCTTCCTGGCTGAGGTTCAACCGTTCAGGTATTCCTGCTTCAGCATGTTCTGGTAGCGTTGGTGCAGAATCTGGTAAGCAGGGTTGTTGCCGGTTTGCTGGTAAACGTCCAGCAAACCCAGATACAGGTGTTCTTCGGCAGGGCAATGGTTTAAAGCATGCTGAACCACTTGTGAAACCTCTTGTGGATCGGTTGCCAGACGTGCATACAGCAGGGTGTGATGCACCAGCAATTCACGGCACTGCTCTCGCAGTTCATCGGCCCAGTGGGTGTCCAATCTTGGAAAGAACTCCCCCTGATACAGGAGAATGTGCTCTCTGAGTGCAGGCGCTGTGGATTCAGGGGTTTGCAGGAACCTGCGAACAGCACACTCCACTTCCAAGGAGGGATGAAGTTGATATTGCCCTTGAAAAGGCAAAGGATCAAAAGGGGTGTTCAGGGCTTGCGTCAGTTCCGAACGCAGTTTTCGCACCAACACCTTGAAGTGGTCAATGTTCTTGCGGGTGTTTTCACCATTCCAGAGTGCATCAATCAGGTCGTCCCGGCTGCAAGGACCATGGATGGCCAGAAACATCAACAGTTCCTCATTCTTTCGCAAGGCACATTCCAAGGGTCCTGCGGAGCCTGATGCCACAAACGATCCAAAGCCCTGCACTTTCAAAATCCATGGATGGGGTGGCATCTCCAGAGGTTTTTGACCCACAGAGAGGGCCTGCCCCATCCGTTCTTTGTACCACCCTCTGGAAATGCAAGATTGATACAGGTCTGGAAGGTAACGGGCCAGAAATTCCAGAGGGCCATCGTTTCCCAGCACTTCCAGCCTCTGGAAAGAACGCTCAAGGTGATCTCGGGTCAAACTGCCCTGCTTGCAAGCGAGATCTGCTTGAATCAAGGGAATCAATGCCCAGTTCCACAACCCCAGAGAACGGGCATCGGCTTTTTGCAGGTGTTGTTCTGCTTCAAAGTGCTGGTTTTTGCTCCAGGCCAGCAACCCCTCACTGAATGCCAACGTGTGTAAGCCATTGTCTTCAGAGGCAGCAAGTTGCAACCGTGCCTGTTCAATCAATGCTCTTGCTTGGGTTTGCTTGCCCGCGAGGCAGGCGGCATCTGCTGCAGCCGAGAGATACATCAGGGTGTAGGTGCCCCAACCATAGTTGGGACAGAGTTCTGCTGCTTTTTCAAAATCAAGGATGGCCTCTGTGAACAGGTGCAATTGGGCCAGAATGGTGCCACGCATGCCAATCAGCAGGGGATACCAGTGTTTCATCAGGTGTTCTGGAAGCCCGAGGGCTTCAGTCAAACAAGTCAGGGCTTCCTGTGGCCGATTGTCGTCCAGCAAGGTCAATGAGAGGTTGTAGTAAATTTCGGCCTTGCTGGCTTCAAAGTGGTGTTGCTGGCACATCTTCAAAGCTGCAAGATAAGCCTGTTCACCTTCCACAAAGCTGCCCATGTCGCTGTAAACATTGGCCAGCATCAAAAGGGCCTTGGCGACTGAAAAAGGTTGATGGTTGCTTTGGGCTTCTTGCAAGTAGAGTTTGCCTGCTTCAAGGGCAGCAACATGTTGCTGGTTGTACAGCAAAGCAGAAACGCGCATCCGGTGGCTTCTCAATCTTTCCAGAGGGGTTTGGCTGAGTTCAAGGGCCTTCAGGCTCCAGTCCAGATATTCCTTTTTTTGCCCCTGTCGGTATGCATGGGTTCCGCAGGCCAGACACAGGTCGCTGCTCATGAATCCACTGGCCAACAGATCCTGGGCCAGCTGGTGGCTTTCTGAAGTCTGTCCATTTTCCAGAAGGGCCACAGCCAGAGAAGCTTGCAGGTCTCTGGGAAGGTCTTGCAGAGGAAATTTTCGCAACAATGTCACCACCGTGGAAAACTCCACACGCTGATACAACTCGGGGATCAGTTTGCGGATGCACTGCAAGGCACCTTCAGGATGTTTTGCCTTCAGATGGTGATCGAAAGCGGTTCTCCAGAGGTTTTGTTTTTCGGCGGTGTGTGCCATTTCCAGATGCACACGCCGATGTTCTTCGGGATGTTGTTGCAAAAGACGGTCCAGGGTTTCCATCAGCAAGGTGTGGGGCTGGTATTCTCCTCGTCCAAGGCGGGTGAGAGGGAGACCTTTTTCCAGCAAGGGTTTCAGCCAACCTTTGGGCAAGGGTGCTCCTTGGTTCAGTGGCATGGGGTCGGTCCAGATGGGATGCTTCACCAGAGCAGGCAAGATGTGCAGCAAATCATCTGGCAATTCCAGCAAACGGTGTTCAATCCAGTCCTGAATGTTGAGCCCTGTGGTTTGCCCGGTGCCTTGCAGGGTCAGGCCCAGAGGCCATCCAGCGCTTTGCTGGTGCAGGTCCTCATCCCAACTTTTCTTGAGTTTGCTCAGGTGTTGTTGGGATTCTTCTGGTTCAAAGGCCAATTGCTGGGTGCCCATCACCACAATGTCAGGCCGGGTGGTCCACAGGCCCCAAGGCAAAGGCACGCTGTCATAACCGGCCAGCATGAACTGGTGGCCTTCTGGAAGCTGCAAGATCACATCGGTCAGCCATTTTCCAGAGGCTTCTGAAAGGTGTTCTGCCTGATCCATCAGGATGTGGATGTGTTCTCTGGAATCACTGAGCCCTTGAACCATCAGTCGAGCCAGACTGCCCAGAGCTTGGGGATGCATGTCTTCCCAACTCACCGGTGGAAGTTGCAGTTCTGGTGCAAGCCTGTGGTAGAGCACCTGACCCAACCAGACAGGATCTTGCATTTCAGGGGAGGCCGTGATCCACAGGGTCTTTTTTCTGGACGAACGGGCATATTGCGCCAGAAGGGTGGTTTTGCCGTATCCAGAAGGTGCAAGCAAAGCAACCAGACGGGCATCTTCGGCTTTGCGCATCTGTTTGAGCAAGTGCTTGCGTTTGACTTCGTTTGGCAGGGGTTTGGGAATGCTGGGTTGGGCAGCGACAAATCCTGTCATGTTCTTTCCAGTTTAAAGGACCAAATCAGAACTGTCTGCGAATTGTATATGAATTGTGAATGAGTGAAAAATTTGTAAGATGAAAATTCTCTCTTGATTCTCCAGTGGTTTTCTATCCTTTGAACAGGAGAAGAAGGGATGTTCTCCTGTGGGGTTTGAGGGATGAGACCTTCACCCTGCAAAATGCAATGGGTCAATGGAAGAATTTGGAACTTGATGCTCTGGAACAGCCCTGAACCGCACACTCCTGGGGTGGACCAGAAAGATGGACAGCACAATGGTATGTATCGAAATCAATGGCAGGGTCGGGTTTAAAATTTTCAAGTTGGCAATGGTATCGGGTTTAAATCTCTTTGAATGTTTTGGTGTCCATTGGTTGTGTATGGAATTTTCACATCAACAATGATATAGATTTTAAATTTCAACCGCTGAAATCAATCCTGATTGTGATGTCCATTTGTATGAAGTTTTTCATTTTGTTCAATGAATCCAATGCAAAGAACATGTGCGAGGGCCTGGAGGGAGGCGCTTGCACATGTTCTGTTTTTCTGACTGAATCAGTTGTTTGATGGCACGATTGAACTTTTGGCTTCAATCTTCGAGTTCAATCTCGTATTTGCCACTGTTTCCTTCACGCTTGACCAGCAGTTTGACCAGGTTGTTTTCGTATTTGTATGTGGCTTCAACACGGTTCGGACGTTCTTCAAGACCCACACGCAGCCATCCTCTGCGTTTGAATTGCTGGTCATAATGGACAAAGATGTCATCCAGAGATTTTCCAGAGATCCGAAACTCCACATTGTTGCTTTTGACTTTGACGTTGCTGGCCCCTTCAGGGAGTGCATAGTCTCCCAGATTCACCGAGGGAGAGGGTTTAGATTGGGACACTGCATTCTGGGGTTTGGCAGGTGCAGTGGTCTGGGTGGTGACTGTGCAGGAAGCCAGCAGGACAGGCAGGATCAAGGTCAAAACAGAAGGTTTCATACTTTGAATGTTAACAGGACAGTGCTCGGGAGCATGTTCATTTGCCTTCAGGTATTTCTCATGTGTGGGTCAGCTTCGAGGATCGGGGCAAAAAAAATCCTCCCTCTTGGGAGGATGGGCAGAACCGCAATTCAGGCTTCTGAAGCAACCGTTTCTGAATCTTTTTCAGGGTCTTTGTCAGAATCTTTCTTTTTGATCTTGCCCGGAGCAGGAGCAACAATCATGTTCATGTCCATGCCTGCAATGGAAGGAGCGCCTTCAGGGGTACCGATGTCCTTGATGGCTTCTGCCACACGTTCAAGGATGCGCTCACCCAATTCGGGGTGGGTGCGTTCGCGACCACGGAACATGATGGTGACTTTGACCTTGTTGCCCTCTTCCAGAAAGCGACGAACATGGTTGGTTTTGGTGTTGAAGTCGTTTTCATCAATTTTAATGCGGAATTTGATGGACTTGACTTCCTGGGTGCGTGCACGGCGGCGGTTTTCTTTTTCGTTCTGCTGTTGCTCGTAACGAAAACGCCCGTAATCCATGAGTTTACAGACCGGGGGTACAGCAGCAGCGCCCACCATCACCAGATCCAGGCCTTTTTCCTGGGCGACACGCAGGGCTTCCCTGGTATCGATGATGCCAACTTGGCCGCCCTCGTCATCAATCAAACGGACTTGCCGAACCCGAATCTGCTCATTGATCTTGTGCTCTTTAGAAATTACAACCACCTCCAGCACGCCCCGTTCTCGGGGATCGTGGACATTCTGGGTAGGAACATCAAAGTTTATTTTACACCACACAGGCAGAATTCGCCTACGCACAACGGATTAAAACCGGCTGTAGCTGGTCTGAAATCCAGGGTTTTTTGCTCTGTCAGTCAGGATGCAACCATCCAGAAGTTTGGCAAAACCAGCAAGGTGCTTTTCTGGAAAATGGGTGGTTTTTGCAAAATCCAGAGACCGTTTGAAGAAGTCCGTTTGAAAATGGTCTGATTCTCAAGCTGTCTAGATCTGGATTTGTGTAGGTGCTTTCGAATCCTGAGCAACAAAAGTCCCTTGCAATCGTTTGTTGGTTGATGGATAACTAAAATTTTGCAAAGATCCAAATGGTTTGTGACAACATCTCAAAAAATTTACCCCATAAGTTATTTTGCTCACAAGCAATCTGGTGTAGATGACTTTTGACATGAATTCATTGACTTGTGCGACCAAAAGCCATATATTTAAGTGTGATGTATACACTAACATTGCCTCCTTTTGCTGCTCAAGTGGGTCTGGCAGTAGATGTGGTGGCCTTTGCCATGCACAAGGGCCAGTTGCACATTCTGCTGGTCCGTCGTGGTCTGGAACCCCACTCCCAGTCGTGGGCGCTTCCCGGGGGTTTTGTTCAGCACGAAGAAACCCTTGCAGCAGCCGCCCTGCGGGAACTCCGTGAAGAGACCAGCGTGGCGCTCTCTCCCAACCATCTTGAACAACTTTATACTTTCGGAAATCCGGGACGTGACCCCCGTGGTCGCATTGTCTCGGTGGCCCACATGGCGGTGCTCCCACACGGCACCCCTGCCGTTCATGCAGGTGGAAGCACCGTGGGTGCAGCATGGTTTGTGGCACACGATCCCCCCCCTCTGGCCTTTGACCACGCCGACATCCTCTCCAGAGCCATCCGCCGCTTGCAGACCCGTCTGGAGTACGCCAATCTGGCTTTTGAATTCTTGCCCGAGCATTTCACCCTCCCTGAGTTGCAAGAGGTTTACGAGGCCATCCTCAACCAGAAGCTCGACAAGCGCAATTTCCGCAAGCGCATCCTGTCTCAGGGCCTCTTGGAAGCTGCCGGAGAACGCCGCAATGGGGTGGGCAGACCTGCACAGGTTTACCGCCGCACCAAGCGTGTGAAGTATCCCGGTTCTGCCCTCTGATTTCTGAATGCTGACCGTGCAGCAGGCTTCGGGCCTGCTGTTTTTTCGAATGGGGGAGCCCTCCTGGGTATCACACCCTGGACCTGAAATCCTCACAAACCCCCCATTCCCAGGGGTCAAAACGTTATAAAATGGCCTTTATGGACATGCGGAAACTCATGAAGCAAATGCAGCAAGCACAGGTGGCTGCACAGAAAATTCAGGACCAACTCGCAGGCATGACCGTGACCGGCAGTGCCAGTGGCATGGTTGAAGTGGTGCTCAACGGACAGGGCAAACTGCAAAGCCTCAAAATCAACCCTCAGGCCGTGGACCCCGAGGATGTGGAAGCCCTCGAAGATTTGCTGCTGGTGGCCTTCAAAGACGCCCAGGAGAAAGCCGATGCGCTGCAACAGCAAGAAACCCAGCGCAGCATGGGCTTCCTTGGCGGATTGATGTGAGATGAAGTATCCTGCCAGTCTGCTTCAACTGATCCGCGAGCTGTCCAGATGGCCGGGCATTGGGCCCAAAAGCGCCCAGAAACTGGCGTTTTATCTGTTTGAACAGCCTCAGGAGGACATCGAGCGGATTGCCAGACTCCTTCTGAGTGCCAAAGAGGAATTGCACCTGTGTCCCCAGTGCTTCAATGTCACTGACAAAGAACTCTGTGAGGTCTGCAGCGATGCTGGACGGATGCAAAACCAGATTTGCGTGGTGGAAGATCCCGGCGATGTGCTCGCCATTGAACGCTCTGGTGAGTACCGTGGCCTTTACCACGTGCTGCACGGAGCCATCAGCCCCATGCATGGTGTGGGACCGGACAAGCTGTACATCAAGCAACTGCTGACCCGGGTCACCCCGGACCACGAAGTGATTCTGGCCACCAGCACCACCGTAGAGGGAGAAGCCACCAGCATGTACTTGCAACGGCAACTCGCTCCAACCAGAGCCACCTTGAGCCGCATTGCTTACGGTCTGCCGGTGGGGGGTGCGCTGGAATACGCCGACGAGGTCACCCTCGGACGGGCGATCTCCGGAAGGCAGAAAATCAAGTAATCTCCCTGTCTTTCCTGTTGCTCAAGACTGTCCCTCCGACTTGAGGGATGGTTTTGAACAAGTGGAGCAAGGGTGGGATCTGTTGGTTG
This sequence comes from Deinococcus misasensis DSM 22328, assembly GCF_000745915.1. Lineage (NCBI taxonomy): Bacteria > Thermotogati > Deinococcota > Deinococci > Deinococcales > Deinococcaceae > Deinococcus > Deinococcus misasensis. The sequence goes on along the minus strand of NZ_JQKG01000022.1, from coordinate 24,814 downwards.
CGTTGATCAGTGAAGCAGGAGGATTCAAACGAATCCTCCTGCTTCAAAAATCTCCACCTGAGAGACAGTCTCCTGTGCTTCTGTCAAATGCTTTAAATCGGGTAGTAGGCCTTGGATTTCCCAGAGAGGAAATCCTGTGTGGGGACCCAGATCAAGGGGTTCCGTTCTTCGCACTCTGGTGGAGGCCCGAAGCGCACCAGTTGCATCACCTGCTCGAAGGGAATCCACTCTGCAGAAAGCACTTCCGGGTCCATGGGACGCAATTCCCCACGGAATTTTCCAGTGAAACGGGCGAAGTTGGCATAGTGGGCATGTTTGGTCATGGACAGCATTTCGCCTTCCAGGAGAGACACAAACTCCAGATCGTACAGATCCAGGCCGGTCTCTTCTTTGACCTGACGGATGGCAGCATCGGCCAGAGATTCACCATCTCGGGCTTTTCCGCCGGGGAGGCCCCAGAAAATGGAACCGTCGTCCATGCGTTCGGTGACCAGCAAGAGGTGCCCATCTTGCACCAGATAAGCGTGTGCAGCGCGTTTGAGAGGAATGACCCGGGAAAGCGGCATGGGTCCATTATACCTGCAGTTTTTGAAATGCTGGACGCCTGTGTGCTTTTGTTAAGGGGATAAACGCTTGAAAGCTGCTTGAGGGACCCTGTAAAGCGCTACCCTTCAGGTGACACAGCTTCATGATGTGGGACCACCAGAGGTTGTGTTTTTGTTGCCACCTCATCCGAGTTGAAAGTTCACAGTTCACAGTGAGAAGATCCCATGAAATCCCAAATGGTGAGGGTTCAGAATGCCTGCCAGAGCACAGGTTCTGAATGGCTCAGGGGGTGTTTTTTTGTTGATGGTCACTGCTGAGAAATGAAGATGGCCAGAGGGTTTTCCTCTGGCCAGAGAAGCTCAACTTCAGAACAAAAAGCCCAGTTTGATGGAAAATTTGCCCTGTGGGTACAGGTTTGAGAAGGCATAATCCATGCGGAGTGGAACGATAAACCCTTCGGTGCCCAGATCGGCCTGCACGCCAAGTCCGTAACCCACATTCAGGTTGAAGTCGTTGTTGGTCCAGGCATCCCCAGCATCCACAAAGCCCAGTGCATACACCCCCTGCACAAAGCTGGCTTTCAGTCCAAAGTCTGCTCGGGCTTCAAGGCCTGCTGTGAAGAAGTTGGTGCCAGAGAAACTGTTGTCATCAAAGCCTTTCAGGCTGAAGCTGTCATCGAACTGGCTGCCTCCCACCCGGAACAGGGCAGACTCTGGAGCGGTTCCGATGATGGTCCCTGCATCCACCCGGCCTGCAAAGACCACGTTGGGGGTGGTGCCATCGGTCAGGTCCACATAGCCACGCAATCCACCAGAGATTTTGCCCCAATTCAGACGTGATTTTTCCTGCCCAAAACCGTAACTGCCATTCAAGGAAGCCCTGAAGCCTTCGGTGGGGAAACGGCCATTGTCGGTGTAATCGGCATTCAGACCAGAGAAAAGTTGCACCGACCAGCCTTGTTGTGGAAGGTTGGCAGAAACCGCAGGATCGTTGTCTGGCAAGCTGCCTTGCTGTCCCGGTTCCAGATAAAACTGTTTGAGTTCGCCCTTGATGCCTGCACTGACCGCCACATTGTCGTTCAGGGGGGTGTTGGCTTCCACAATGGCCTGATTGGTGCGCTCGGTGTACTGCCGTCCGGTGTCTTCGGTGCCCTGTTTGATGGGCAGGTTGGGCAGAACATTGCTGGCCAGTGTGAATTTTCCGCTCAGGGGTTGCTCTGGTGTCCCGAGGTAAGGCAGGCCGTAAGAGATGGAGCCCCCCACAATCTGGCGGGCATCGTTTGGTGCGAAGTTCAGGCTGGCGCTCAACTGGTGCCCGAGGCCGAACAGGTTGGAATCGGAGATTTGCAGGTCTCCAGCAAAGCCTTCGCCGGGTGCGTAAGTGAGGCCCGGACTGACATTCAGGCTGGGAACGTCTTGCAGGGTCAGGGCCAATTTGACTTTGCTCGGGTCGTCGGTGGTGACAGGTTGCACATTGAGGGCTTTGATGATCCCGCCTTGCACCAACCTGCCCAGGTATTTCCTGAAGGTGTCGGCATTCAAAGGACTGCCCACTGCAGGCAATTGAGAACGAATCAAATCTTCGTTGGTGCGTGGTGTGCCTTCCCAGCGGATGTCATAGCCACTGATGGTCACTTCCTGAATTTTGAAGGTCAAGGTTTTGCCATCAAAATCCACAGGGTCTTTGGGCAGCACAATCTCATAACCTCTGGCGCGGTACAGGCGCTGAAGGGCCAGCACATCTTCTTGGGCCAGAGGCAGGCTGAAGGTCTGTCCAATCTTGTTTTGCAGTCCAGAGGCCAACTCTTCGTCGGTCAGAACGGTGTTTCCTTCAATGACGATGCTGGACACTTTGCCGGCTGGAATGCTGGTGACCACCAGTTGCACATCCACCTTGCGAGGATCGGAGGGGTTTTGCTGGTATTGGAGGGTCACGGTTTTCCCGAGCGTTTCACTGATTTTTTGCAGATCAGCAGCGAAATCTGCTGGACGGAACACATCCCCTTCCTTGATGGTCAGGGTGGGCACGCCTTCGATCAGGCTGGTGTCGATGGTGCCCACGGTCAGTTCAACCACTTCAATGGTCAGGATGCCGTTGTTGAGCACTGCGGTTTGCAGGTTGGCTCCGCTGCCAAGGTATCCTGCCTCCTGGTAGGCGGCAGACAGTTTCCGCAAGCTTTCTTCGTAGGTGGCAGAGCTGAAGGTGCCCCCCTCCACCAGAGCAGCAAAAGCGGCCTGTGCTTCGGTTTGAGGGATTTTGCTGACCCCTTTGAACACCACCTGCTTCACAGGAACGGCTTCCTGAACGGTGAACGTCACCACGGTTCCCTGTTCGCCTTCTTTGAGGGTGGTGGTGACCTCTGGCAGGAAAGGAAGGCCCTGCTCACGCAAAGCCTGTCTGAAACGCACACGGGCCACTTCAAGCTGTGCGGTGTTCAGGACGCTTCCTTTGGCAAGACCATACTGTTCCTTGAGCGTGTTTTGAAAGGTGCTGGCATCAATGGCTGCTCCAGTCACCAAGATGTCTGCGATTTTGGGGTTCTCTTTGACCTGAATCAAGAGCACCGGGCCGCGGGTTTCATTCTCGACTTTGACCTCCAGCACTTGATAAATCCCGAGCCGCCCAATGGCCGCTTTGATGGCTTCGGGTTTCACATCGGTCACTTTGGAGCCCTGATAAATCGGCAATCTGCTTTTGATGGTGGCAGCCTGGGATTCAGAAACACCCACAATGCGGATCTCCTGAAGGGTGTCCTGACTCTGGGCAATGGCGATGGAAGGAACAGCAATCAATGTGGTGAGGGCAAGAACTTTTCGCATGTCTGAAACCCATTCTCCGGTTCTCTCTGAGAAAATTGCTGCGGTTTCGCTGACAAACGTGAGAAGACCTCTGAATCCTGCACAGAAAAAACCACCAGAAACAGGCTCGGGAAGCAGGTTTCTTGCTTTCATGGTTTCAAGACAGAAGAACCTTTAGGGTTGGTTCATCTTTGGGTTTTGCATTTGAGTTGAACAAACACCACACTCGCTTGCTTTGTGCACAATCAAAGGTTTAGGCTGGTCAGAACATGTCCCCGAGTGTGCTCTGGTCACTGATTGCCGTTTACCTGATCTGGGGGTCCACCTATTTTGGAATGCGGGTGGCGCTCACTGGATTTCCCCCTTTCTTGCAGGGAGGCTTGCGCTACATGGCTGCAGGCCTGATCTTGCTCCTGTTTCTGAAGCTTCGCAAGGTGGCATGGCCAGACCGCCAGCAAACCCTCAATGCTGCCATGGTGGGCATTTTGCTGACTGTGGTGGGGCACGGCATGGTGCTCTATGCCGAACAGGATGTGTCCAGTGCAGTGGCAGCCATTGCTGTGGGTGTTTCTCCAGTTTGGGCTGCCGTCTGGAGTGCCCTGTGGGGACGCGCACCCAGAGGCACCGAATGGGTGGGATTGTTGCTGGGGGTGGTGGGCATTGTGGTGCTCAATTCAGGCAAAGACCTTTCTGCCGCCCCTCTGGCGATGCTGGCCCTGATCATCGCGCCCATGAGCTGGTCTTTCGGGACGGTCTGGAGCAAGCAAATCCGCATGCCTGAGGGCATCATGAACACCGCACTGCAAATCTTTTTTGGCGGAATGGCCAGTGCTCTGGTGGGTCTGTTGCTCGGTGAAAAAATCACCCATGTCCCTTCACAGGCATGGGTGGCGTTCTGGTATCTGGTGGTGTTTGGCTCGATCATCGCCTACAACGCATTCATGTATCTGGTGCGAACCGTGAGCACCCCTCTGGCCATGAGTTACGCCTACGTGAACCCGATTGTGGCCCTGATGGTAGGGCACTTTCTGGGAGGGGAGACCATCACCCTCCAGAGCATTCTGGCCTGTTTGCTGATTCTGGTGGCGGTGGTGCTCCTCACCCGCCCACAGGGGGGGCCGGCTCAAGACCAGAGGCAAAAATCCGATTCCCCTTCAGACTGAGTTGCACCCTTGGCAAAGGATGCAGGGCTTTTCCGAACACACTCTGGCCGTCTTTGAGGGGATCGAAGATGCTGTAATGGCAGTGACACCCGAGCATCGGATGGTCCATGCGGTAATTGAAAGTCAGGGCAGTGGCTTCTTTGTCCCTCAGGGGCTGTACAGGACAGCCCAGATGGGTGCAAATCCGTGAGAAGGCGGCATAATGCACTCCACCTGCTTCAATGCTGCCAAGGGTGCTCTGGGGAATCCGCATCAGAAGACAGGGAACCCCCGAGTAGGTGAATTCTGCTGTGGCAAAATCCTCTTTCAGGCTGGCGGTTTCTGCAATGAATTTGACTTCGCCCGCTTTGAACGCCGGAGGACCCGGATGTTTCTTGCCAAAGGTGACCCGAGAGGCATACCAGAACATGCCCCCAAAGGCCCCGAAGGTGCCAGCCACAGGGAGGACCCACCAGTATTCCAGCAATTTTCGACGGTTGACTTTTTCGGTCATGGTTTCAGGCTTTGCACGTGCTTGACCAGAGCCTCAAGCGCCTCTCCTTTGATGCTCGGGAAAGCAGGCATGGCTCCAGCCCCTTTTTGGATGAGGGTCTTGAGGGTCTCTGTGTCGTTCATGGCTGCACTGCTCAGGATGCTCGGGGCGGTTTTGCCCTTGCCTTCTGGGCCGTGGCAGGCTGCACAGTTCTGGGCGAACAGTTCTGCACCCGTGGCATTGTTGCCCAGAGCTGCACGCAATTCTGCAATTTGCTCGTCTGCCTCCAGACTCATGGGTTTCAGGTCACGGAACTTCAAGAAAGCATCGAGGGCTTCCTGACCATTGCCGTTGTTCATGTGGGTGTACCCCAGCAGCAGGTAACCTTCTGCTTCTTTGGGGTCCTGTTCTACAGCACTCTGCACCAACCCGAGTGCTTGTTGTTTGTACTGCTCGGTGGTGGACAGGTAAACCCCCATCCGCCGGAGGGCTTCAGGGTCTCTGGTGTTCTTGGTCTGGTTCAAAAGGTCTGCGTACGCCTGTGCAGATTGCTGGAATTTTCCAGCGTCAAAAGCTGCACGGGCATAGGCACGGATGTCCTCGGGGTTCTTGGTGGTGCTGGCACGGGTTTGCAGGGCAGGCAGTTTCAGAACGTTTTGAAGTTGTTTGGCTTCCCCCTCATTGATGCCTTTGTAACGCCAACTCTGAAAAAAGGTGAACCCACCCACGATCATCAAAGAAGCGCATCCCAGAGTGAGCAACAAGGCAGGCAAATGTGCTGGACGGCTCAGTGCAGTGCCAGAGGGTGCAGGAGGCAATTCATCCAGCGCTTTGAGCACCCGGGCCAACCGGGCTTTGAACACCAGTTCAGTCCGTTCCCGTTCGGTGTCAGGGAGGCTCTGGACGCTCAGGTCACGCAGTTCGGAAACCAGCAAATCACGCTCTTCTTGCAGGTCTGAACGCTGGGTGTCTTCGACGGTGGCCACGGCTTTTCGACTGGTGGGCAGCAGAACCGCAACCAGCATCACCACCGCCAGAGCGAGAATCAGGTACATCATGATTTTTTCTCTTTCAGGTAACGGTTGACCCGTTCCAGATCTTCTTGAGAGACTTCAGGGGTGCGGGAGGCGTTTTTGAGGTACTCCGAAAGCCCCCATCCTGCACCCAGCAACACCAGAACCGGAGTGATCCAGAGCAACCAGTTGATGCCCTTGCGTGGCGGATTCAACAAAATGGTCTCGCCATAACGGGCCACCATGTAACCGGTGACTTGATCTGCGGTGCTGCCGTTTTTGACCTGATTTTTGATGTCCAGGTAAATCTGACGGGACAGGTCATTCGAACTGGTCAGCACCGATTCCCCTTTGCACACCGGGCATTTGATTTCGCCAGCGATTTCACGGGCCAGTTTTTCTTGCTCTGGATTCAGCTGCACGTTGTCCGTGACGTTCACCACGTTCTGGGAAGGGGCTTCTGCAAGGGCCAGAGGTGCCACCCAGAACAGCAAGCACACCAGCACCTTCTTCACAGTTTCACACCCAGTTTGTTCAGCACCCCTTGCATGGTGGGCTGGTCCACTTCTCCGAGGTGGCGGTACACAATCTTGCCGTCCTGATCCAGCACCAGTGTCACCGGAATCTGTCCGATGCCATAATCAATGGCCACTTTGGACTGGGGATCCAGCAGGGTTGGGATGTTCAGGTCAAACTCTTTCAGGAATTCCCTTGCGTTCTTTTCGTTGTCGTTGAAAGAAATCCCGAGGTAATGCACCTGATCTCCGCTCTTGTCAATCAAGTTGCGGAACACTGGGGCTTCCACACGGCAGGGCAAACACCACGAAGCCCAGAAGTTGATGACCACCGGTTTGCCTTTCAGGCTGGCCAGTTGGTAGGTTTCCCCATCCATGCTTTTCAGGTTGAATTCTGGGGCAGCTTTGCCTTCCAGAGGGCTTTTGGGGGTGCTGTCTTCATTGAGGAGGCCATAACCCAGCAAGGCCACCACCAGCACCACGATCAGAGGTCCGATCCAGCGTTTCATGCGGTCACCTCTTTGCGGGCCACTCTGGGCTGTACGCTGCCCACTGGGGCTTGCAGGCTCACAAAGCTGCCCAGCACGATGATCAGGGTGCCAATCCAGATCCATGAAACCAGAGGGGTCTCAATGACCCGCACGGTGGCCCAGTTTTCATCCTGCTTGTAGGCCAGCAGGGTCACGTAAGTGTCTGCAGTGGGATGGTACTTCACAAAGGGCATCGCCACGGGCTGTTGAGGCTGGTTCACATAAGTGTTCAGCTTGGCGTAGGTGTCTTCTTTGCCCAGCACCACGTGGGCCTCAACGGAACGTTTGAAGGGAAACTCCCGGATGGTGATGTCTTTCAGCACAGCGGTTTTGCCCATCACCTGTTGAGGCTGATTCACTTGCAAGGTGAGTTCCAGTTCGCGTTTGTAGGCCCCAGAGAAGGCGATGCCAAGGGCCATCACCACCATGCCAACGTGGGCCACGTAAGCCCCATAACGCCTCGGGTGGACCTTGAAGAGTTCAAAGGTTTTGTGGAGGCCACCGCGGTCCTGCGCTGCCCGGTAAGTCAGTTTCCAGAGTCCGGCCAGATTGTAAGCGCCCAGGGCGACGGTCAGGATCACGTTGATGTCCCGAATACCGAACACGAAAGCCAGAACGCCTGCCCCAATTCCTGCCCCAAAAGGCACCTGCATGGCTTTCCAGAGGTTCTCGTTTTTCTGGCGCTGCCATGGCAACATGGGGCCAATGCCCATCAGGAACAGCAAGAGCAGTCCCATTGGAATGGCAAATTGGTTGAAAAAAGGTGGTCCTACGCTGGTGCGAACATTGCGCAAGGCTTCCACAAGCACCGGAAACAGGGTGCCCAGCAACACCATCACGGCGAAAGCCAGAAACACGATGTTGCCTGCCAGAAAGGAACCTTCTCTGGAAATGGGCCGTTCGATGGTGTGGTCATCCCGGATCAGGGGTGCTCGCACGGTGGCCAGCACAATGCCCATCAGCATCAGGGCAGCAAAGAAGCCAAAAAACACCGGTCCGACCGGTCCACTGCCGAAGGCGTGCACACTTTCCACCACCCCAGAGCGGGTCAGAAAGGTGCCCAGCACGGTGGTTGCATACGCTCCGATGATCAGGTACACGTTCCAGGTTTTCAGCATGCGGCGGCGTTCCTGAATCTGGATGCTGTGCAAGAAAGCCGTGGACAGCAACCACGGCACCAGAGAGGCGTTTTCCACAGCATCCCATGCCCAGTAACCGCCCCAGCCCAGAATTTCATAGGACCACCATCCGCCGGCCACGATGGCTGCGGTCAGGAACATCCATGCGCTGAGGAGCCAACTGCGGGTCTGGGTGATCCATGATTCACCCAGTTTGCGGGTGACCAGTGCAGCAATCGCATACGCGAAAGGCACACTCAGGCCCACAAACCCGAGGTACAACAGAACCGGGTGCACCGCCATCATCCAGTGGTTTTGCAGCAGAGGATTGGGTCCCAGACCTTCATTGGCTCCGTTCACGTTGGGGGTGAATGGGCTGGCCACTGTCAGGTTGATGCCCACAAAGAACAGCAAGGAAAAGAACATGGTGGCCATCACCCATGGACGCAAAGCATCGTTTCTGACACTTAAAGACACCAGAAAGGCATACAGGGCCAGCACCCATGCCCACAGCAAGACGCTGCCTTCCAGAGCGGCCCACAGGGTCACAAATTTCACCCAGGTGGGAGACACACTCATGGAGTGGCGGTACACATAACGCACTGTGAAGTCATCGATGAAAATGGCATACACCAGCACCCCAATGGCGATGGTCACGAACAGGAACACGGCCCACGCGCTGCGTCTGCCACTCTCGATGAACCTCGGGTCATGCCGGAGGCCACCCACAATGCTGGCGACCATCCCGAAGACCACAAAACCCAGAGCAAACAGCAACGCAAGGGTGCCGTAAGCGCCAAGGTTGGTGAAGCCCAGACCCAGAAATTCGGTCATTGGGTGCCCTCAATCAGCTTTTTGTAATCGGTGCCGTCCCCACTGTGGGGGGCACGGTACTCTTCGCTGTGTTTGACCAGCAAGGTGGTGCCATGAAAGGTGCCATCGTGCATCTGGCCTTCCACCACCACACCCTGATTGGCTTTGAACAGATCAGGCAGGGCACCTTTGTACTGCACTGGAATTTTGGTCACCCCATCGGAGTCGAGCATGGTGAATTTCAACTCAAGGGTCTGGGGATTGTAGTCAGGCTCGACCACCAGACCCCCCATGCGTAGGGTTTTGCCCGTGTATTCACTGGCTTTCATGGTGTATTCGGCTGGCGTCACAAAATAAACCAGACTGTTCCCCGCATTGCCAAACACCACATAAGCCACCACCCCGAGCAGCACCACCAGAGCGACGATGTAACCTGCAGGGTTCTTTTTGCGCTTTCTGGCCTGGGGAAGGGTGGTCATTGGTCACGCTCCGTTTGTTTCAGGCGCAGGTACCAGTACACCACATACCCGATCAGGGAAAGAAACGTGGAGAGGTAAACGATGGTCACAAAAGTCTGGTACATCAGATCCGTCCTTCCTGGAAGCTCTGTTCCATCAGGCGATCTTCTTTCGCTTCGATGCGGTCTGCCACCACAGCCCGGAAGCGCACAAAGTACACGAAGCCAATCACAAAGGCCACGAACATGCACATCAGGGCCACCCCCATGCGGGGGTCGGCGGAGAATTCAAGATCGCCCAGCAGCTTTAAGGTGGGGGTCTGGTGGATGCTGCGCCACCAGTACACGCTCATGTAGTTGATGGGAACGTACAGGGTGCCCACAATGCCAATCACCGCGCCCACTCTGGCCCGGCGGTCCGGGTCTTCGATCAGGCCCCGGATGATGAAGTAGCCCACGTAGATCAGGAAACCAATGGCAGTGGTGGTGAGCCTCGGGTCCCAGGTCCAGTAGGTGCCCCAGGTGGGTTTGGCCCAGAGGCTTCCTCCAATCAGGGTCAGGGCGGTGAACAACACACCCACTTCTGCACTGGAATAGGCAAGGCGGTCAAACTTGCGGTTCTTGGTGATCAGGTAAGCAAGGCTGTACCCCATGGCCACAAAATAGGCCACATAAGACATCAGGGCCACCGGCATGTGGAGGTAGAAGATGCGCACCAGTTCTTTTTGATGGATGTCTGGCGGCGCAGTAAAGGCATAGAACAGCCCGGCAGCGAAGCTGAGCAGGGTTAAAATTCCGAGGATGGGGGTCACTTTGTCCTTCATGGCTCTATCTCCAAGGGTAGTGGATTGCTGGCGTCATTTGTCCCGGCCTTTTCCGGAATGTCCCGTGGGCCGTGTGGCGTCTTACAGTCTGCTTCTATGCTACCTGCTCAGCATGAAAAAACTCAGGTTTTTGTAACAAATGGTCAGTTTTCCAGAGCATGCGGGAAAGCCACCGCAGCCACAATCAGCGAGACCACATCGAAAGCAGCAAGCAACTGCAGCCAACTGGAGAGGTCTTCCAGATTGCCGTTCTGGGTGAGGATCTTGGTGGCAGCCACCGCGCCGATCACCACAGGGATGGTGATGGGAAACATCAGAACTGGCAACAGGGCTTCTTTGGCCCGCAAATTGACGGTGATGGCCGCATAAAACACACTGATGATCGAAAACCCGAGCACCCCGAGTATCAAGGTGAGGACCAGCAAACCGATGCTGGTGTAGCTCAGGTTGTAGATGATGCTGGTGGTCAGCACGGTGATGCCTGCCAGCAACAGCATCAAAACGTAATTGGCCAGCAGTTTCCCCACAAACACCCATTCGTGGGTGGTGGGGTACATCAGCAGGCTTTCCAGTGCTCCAGATTCTTGCTCACTTCCGAAAGCCCGTTGTGCAGCCAGCACACTGGCAAAAGCGATGGCTGCCCACAGCACGCCTGGCGCAGACTCTTTGAGCTTGCCGGTGTCAGGACCCAGAGCAAAGCCCATGATCAGCACCACCAGAGCCGAGAAAAAAGCGGTGGTGGTCAGGATGTCTTTGCTGCGGCCTTCCAGACGCAAGTCTTTCAGGGCAATCAACAGGGCTTCTCTCATTGAAAAACCCCTCCTTGCAGGGTGTGTTGTACATCGGTGAGTTGCAAAGCCAGTGCAGGTTCATGGCTGGTGAAAATCAGGGTTTTGCCTTGTTGCTGGGCTTCTTTGAGGATGTCCAGCACAAATTGTTTTCCGGCCTCATCCAGATTGGCAAAGGGTTCATCGATCAACAGGAGGGGACTGGGGGCAATCAACATGCGGGCCAGCAAAGCCCTTTTTCGCATTCCAGAGCTGAGTTCTCTGGCCCTTTTTTGGCCTGCCTTTTCCAAGCCCACCCGTTCCAACAAGGCCGGAAGGTTGGCCTGAACTTTGTACATTTGACGGGTGAAATCGAGGTTCTCCAGCACCGACAGGTCCATGTACAGGCCCTGATCGTTGCTCAGAAAAAAAGCATGTTCACGCACGCTCTGGCGGTCTTTCAGGTCATAGCCAAAGATGCGCCCTTCTCCTTTGTGTGGGGTGAGGATGCCACAAAGGACCCGAAGCAGGGTGGTCTTTCCAGCACCGTTTTCTCCGAAGAGCACCACCGTCTGGCCTTCTTCAACGGTCAATGTGATGTCCCTGAGCACCCATGACCGGCCAAATCGGCGGGCCAGATTGAGGGTCTGCACCGCTACAATAACTTCACCATCCAATCGGGCATGATGTTCAGGAAAAAGCGACTCAGTTCGGTGAATTTTCCAGTCAGGATCAGGATTCCCAGCACCACGAGCACCCCTCCACCCACTTTTTCGATGATCGGGGTGTACTTGTTGAGGTGACGCAAATTCAGTTTTTGCCAGAACAAAGCTGCAATCAGGAAAGGAATGGCCAGTCCCAGAGCATAAACGCTGAGCAGCAGCACCCCGGTTTGCAGGCTTCCGCCCTGTGCAGCGAGGGTCAGGATGCCTCCCAGCACAGGACCGATGCAAGGGCTCCAACCCAGCGCAAAAGCCGCACCAAGCACCACAGGTCCGTATTCACTGGCCTGACCCATGCCCATGCGGTAGTCGCCCATCAGGGCTGGAATTTTGATGAGGCCCAGCATCACCAGACCAAAAAACAGGATCAGGGAACCGCTCAGGTAATTCAACCAGAGCTTGTTGGCAATCAAAAATTGCCCGATGAGGCTGGCTCCGGCCCCCAGCATGATGAACACCAGAGAGAAGCCCAGCACAAACCCGAGCGCACGTTTGAAAGGGGATTGTCCGCCTCCCAGAACCCCCAGATAAGAGGGGAGCAGGGGAAGCACACAGGGAGACAAAAAGGAAACCAGCCCTCCGAACAGGGCCACGCCAAGACTGGTGGTGGGTTCTGACATGCGTTCCCTATTCTACGGATTTCAAGCCGAGGGCTTCAGAGATGCCTGTCCCGTTGGGCTCCCAGAGGCCCACAATCTGACCCTCTTCAATGAGCAGCAAGGTGGGGTAAACCGTGACTTTCAGGGATCTGGACAGGTTTGTGGCGGTGTTCCCCTGCAAAAACAGGGTTTCTTTGGGGGCTGGCGTCAGAATGCCTTCTGCATTGACGGCCAGCACCGGCAGTTTGAAAGACAGCACCTCTTTCCAGAGGTCTGAGATGTCTCCGCAATCATGGCTGTACAGGGCCACCAGATAACGCTCTGGCAAAGGGCTGGGCAAAGAAAGCTCAGGCATGGGATTGCCCAGTTTGGGGCTTCCCAGAGCCATGCCCAGCATGCACACTCCCACCGCCAGAGCCTGTTTCCAGTTCATTGCAAGAACCCCGTCACATCCCCATACACCCGGCGCATTTTGACAGACTCGGGAGGGGTGAACTCATCGGCCAGTTTGCCGGTGCGCACATCAATGGCCACCATGCTGGTGCTGAAATCCTCGGGGAGGCTTTCCACGGCGGTGTAAACGGGAGCTTGGGGTTCGGTGTCCGGACGGACCGCACGGGTGGTCCTTTCGGTGACAAAAGCTGCTTTGAACCCGTTCACATTCTGGTAAGTGATGCCATCAGGGACTGCAAAGCTGGTGGGCGGTTTTCCGGCCAGATAACCAGCCATCATGCTCTGCCAGATGGGAGGATTGACGGTCCCAGAGTAGTAATTGGCGGGCATGCCCCCACCCTCTTGTCGGCCGACCCACACGGCGCCCACGGCTTCAGGGGTCACGCCCACAAACCACAGGTCTTTTTGCTCGTTGGTGGTTCCGGTTTTGCCACCCACCTGCCAGCCCGGAATTTTGGCTTTGAAAGCCAGATTGCCCTGCTCGGGTTTCAGGTCATTGACCACCCCGAGCAGCATGTCCAGACCCACATAAGCCACCTGTGGGCTGAACACCCGACGTTTTTCAGGACGGTCGCGCCAACTGTCAAACAGGGTCTGGCCGTTCTGGGCTTCCACCCGGCGGATGTAGCTCGGGCGGTACCAGGTGCCTCCGTTCACAAAGGGAGCGTATGCTGCCGCCATTTTCAGGGGGCTGGTCTCCAGTGTGCCGATGGCCAGACTGAGGCCCACATCGTCTGGGGCATTCAGGTCCATGGTGCGCAGTTTGCTCATGAAATTGTTGAGGCCCACTTTTTTGGCCAGTTTGAGGGTGGGAATGTTCAAACTGTTGTCCAGAGACCAGCGCAAGGTCAGGTCCCGGTAAGCGTATTTGGCCCCGAAGTTTTGTGGCTTGTAGTTGCCAAAGTCGGTGGGCTCGTCAAATTCGGTGTGGTCTTGGGCAAACCCTTGCTCCACTCCGGTGGTGTACAGCAGGGGTTTGATGCTGGAGCCCACCTGTCTGGCCCCTTGTGCAGCATTGTTCCATTCGGCTGGCACCTGACCGGGACGCAATTTCTGTCCCACCATGGCCAGCACTTCTCCGTTGTAGGGGTCCAGAATCACCATGCCCAGCGTGGCTCCCGGTGGCAATTGCGCATTCATGCTGGCTTTCTCTGCACTGTCCTGTGCTCGGGGGTCGAGGGTGGTGTAGACGTTCAGGCCACCCGAGCCATACACTTTTTCCCGTCCAAATTTGGCGATCAGTTCACGCTCCACTTGTTGCAAAAAGTGGGGGGCACGTTCGGTGACCACGGAAGGCAAGTGTTTGGCCTTTTCATTGACCAATCGGGCTTCCAGCACCTTGCCTTTGTCGTCGTATTTGACTTTCCAGCCGTTGGGTTGGAGTTTTTCTCTCCAAGCAGCATCGGCTTCCTGCGGGGTGATCCAGCCTTTTTCTGCCATGTCGGCGAGCAGGCTTTTCATGAGGCCTCGCATGCCTGCATAGTCGTTGTAACGGCCCGGCGAAGGAATCAAGCGGGCCAGATACACGCTTTCCGCCAGCGTGAGGTCTCTGGGCAGTTTCCCGAGGTAAGCTTTGGCAGCGGCATGCACACCCAGAATGTCCACAGGACCTCCGCGGCCCCAGTAGATCACGTTCAGGTAATGGTTCAGCACCTCTTCTTTGGTGAAAGAGCGTTCCACCTGAATGCTGAGGATCCATTCCTGAATCTTGCGCTGGATGCCTCCGGGTCCTGTGCGGATGTCTTTGAGGTCAGAAAGCAGGGTGTTTTTGACCACCTGGTTGGTCAGGGTGGATCCCCCCTCCACACGCTCTCCGCGAACGGTTTTGTAGATGCCACGCAGAATGCCCAGTGCATCCACCCCATAGTGCTCGAAAAAACGGATGTCTTCGGCGGTGATCACGGCAGCTTGCATGTATGGACTCACCTGATTGAGGTCCACAAGGGTGCGGTTGATGTGCCCCCCGTTGCTCATGGTCGGGCTCAGGATGCCCACCAGACTGCCATCTCGGGCATACACCTTGGTGGTGCTCCCGAGGGTCAGGGAATCCAGTTCACGGTAATCGGGGAGGGTGCGCAGCCAGTGCACCACGAAAGGGCTGGCCAGACCCGCACCGACCAGCACCAGACTGAACATCAATGTAAACAGGGCGCGGAAAAATTTCATTCCGGTCTCCTTGAGGGGTCAAAACTCACGACACCATTAAAGCATGTGCCGTGTGAAAGCATGTGAGGAGGAGGACCACACAAGAAAAAAGCCCCTTGCTGGGGGCTCTGGTGGTTCAAAAGACAGGTTTCAGGGTTCGGGATCAAAGCCCTGTCCGGTGCCTTCGATGATGCTGCGGACCCGGGTTCGCAGGTTTTTGCCACTGAGGGGTTTGTAGATGATGCCATCTGCTCGGGCCAATTTGGCTTCCCTCTGGGTTTGTTGATCGTCCATGGCGGTGAGGAGGATCACCGGAACCGTCTTGAGCCGCGCAACGCGCTTCACCCGGCTGCAAATTTCCAGACCACTGATGTCTGGCATGCGCACGTCGAGAAGAATGGCGTCGGGGGTGTTGTTCTTGAGATATTCCAGGGTCTCACGACCATCACTGACACTGACCACTTCGTGGCCGTCAGCGGACAAGATCATCTCAAGCATGGTGCGAATGCTGGTTTCGTCGTCTGCAACTAGGATCTTGTAGCTTTTCATGCGTCGCTGCCTCGAGATGGGAGTCTAACACCTACAGCCTAACACGCCTTGATCGGGTGGCGCCAACAGTTCTGATCAATTCCTGACTGCTATGCATCATGGTAGACCTTTCTTGTAAGGCATGCAAGTTGTGTTTCTGCCCACCAAAACAGGGTTTGCCCCATTGACTTTCCAGCACAGTCTTGAAGGGGCAAACCTGAAGTCTTGACTTGAATGTTTATGCGCCTTGTTTGGCTTCTTTGCTTTCCACCAGAGCCCTTCTGAGGATTTTCCCAACCGCTGTTTTGGGCAGTTCGGTTCGGAACTCAATCTCTCTGGGCACTTTGTAGGGGCTGAGGTCTTTGCGGCAGTATTGCTTGAGTTCTTCTGCACTGACGGTCTTGCCGGGTTTGAGCACCACAACGGCTTTGACGGCTTCTCCACGGTAAGCATCCGGGACACCGACCACTGCGGCTTCCTGAATGTCCGGGTGGCTGTAGAGCACCTCTTCCACTTCTCTGGGGTACACATTGAATCCGCCGGTGATGATCACGTCTTTTTTGCGGTCCACAATGCGGAAATAGCCGTCTGGATCCATGGTGGCCATGTCGCCGGTGAACAGCCAGGTTTTGCCGTCCACCTCTTTCAGTACGTGTTTGCTTTCGACAGGCCGTTCCCAGTACCCCAGCATGATGTTGGGACCCGAGACGATCAGTTCGCCAATCTCGCCTGGAGGCAATTCTTTGCCGTTTTCATCGGCCACACGGGCATCGATGCTCGGGAGGGGCACCCCGATGGAGCCTTCACGGTGTTCTCCATAAACCGGGTTCACGTGGGTGACCGGACTGGTTTCGGTCAGGCCGTACCCTTCCACCAGATTGGCCCCGTTGGTGATGCGCTGGAAGGTGCGTGCAGTTTCCACAGGCAGGGCTGCACTGCCCGAGATGCAGGCTTTGATGCTGGTCAGGTCGTGCTTGGGCGTGTCCGGGTGGTTGTTGATGGCGTTGTACAGGGTGGGCACACCGGGGAACAGGCTGGGCTTCATCTTGTCGATGGTCTTGAGGATCATCGGGATGTCTCTGGGGTTGGGGATCAGGGTGATGGTGGCCCCAATGGCAATCGAAAGGTTCATGCTGGCGGTCATTCCGTAAACATGGAAGTAAGGAATGGCCCCCAGAGACACTTCTTTGCCTTCTTGCAGGTCCGGCAGCCAGGCTTTGGCCTGCATGCAGTTGGCCACCAGATTGCGGTGGGTCAGCATGGCCCCTTTGGGGGTTCCGGTGGTGCCTCCGGTGTATTGCAGAAGGGCAATGTCCTCGGATTTGACATCGGTGGTCTGCAAGCCCTGGGCGTGGTGTTTGACCACATCAGGGTACTTGCGGACTTTCTCTGTGGGTTTGACCTCCACCCAGGCTTTCTTTTTCTTTTCCAGCATCGGGTAGATCATGTTTTTCGGGAAGGGGAGGGCATCGGCAATGCTGGTCACGATGACCCGTTTGACCTTCACGTGGTTTTCAATTTCCTGATACCTCGGGAAGAAGGTGTTCAGGATCACCAAGGTTTCTGCGCCACTGTCTTCCAGTTGGTGCTGCAACTCCCGGGCCACATACAGGGGACTGGTGTTGACCACAATGGCCCCGGCCAGACTGGCCCCGAAGAAAGCCACGATTTGCTGTGGGCTGTTGGGCAGCATGATGGCCACCCGATCGCCTTTTTTCACCCCCCATTGTTGCAGGGTGTGGGCAAAGCGTTTGGCCTGATCGAGCAGTTGCTCGTAGGTGAGGGTGAAGCCAATGAAGTGAACGGCCACCCGTTTGGGGTATTTCTGGGCAGACTGGATGAGGAGGTCGTGCAACAGGATGGGCGGAATGTCCACCTCTGGTGGCACGCCCTTTTCGTAGTGGGCAAACCAGGGTTTTTGGGTCATGAGAAACCTCGCGCTGAACTTTTTGTACCAAGTATACGATTGAACCAAGTATAGCGACTTTGGTGTGGACTGTACAGTTCTCCCCAGCATCAGACCACCACAGGTGCTCTGGAACGGAAAACTTTGAACGTCTCAGGAGAAGACGGGAGTGAATTGAAGGAAACCTGTATCCAGATTATGACAGAATTGAGACACACTGAACCTCAAAAACACCAGAGAAACCGGGTTTTTCGAATGCTTTAAACCTGAATTCAGGTGTGCTGGATTACAAAAACAAATCCATGCCCTGAGAAACCCTCTGGTGTCAGAAGCACACCACCCAAGGAGAACTTTTGCATGCCTCAAATGCCCACCTCAATGCAAGCCGTGGCCCTGACCGCCAGAGGAGGACCAGAAGCCCTGCAACCCCTTTGGTTGCCTGTTCCCAAACCCGCGTCCCATGAAGTGCTGGTGCGGATTCAGGCGGTGGCCCTCAACCATCTGGATGTGTGGGTGCGCAAAGGGGTGGCCAGTCCCAAACTGCCCCTCCCACACCTGCTGGGCTCTGACATTGCCGGAGAAATTGCTGCTCTGGGAGAAGGGGTTTCAGACCTGCAGGAGGGTCAACCGGTGCTGCTCAATCCGGGGGTGTCCTGTGGGCACTGCGAGCGGTGTCTGTCCGGTCACGACAACCTCTGCCGCAAATACCAGATCCTTGGAGAGCACCGCACCGGAGGATATGCCCAGTACATCGCGGTCCCCAGAGCCAACATCCTGCCCATGCCAGAGGGCCTGAATCCCATTGAAGCTGCTGCACTGCCCCTGTCTGCTTTGACTGCGTACCAGATGGTGTTTGACCGGGCTCAACTCAAACCGTTTGAAACCGCTCTGGTGCTGGCAGCCACCAGTGGAGTCAGCGTCAATTTGATCCAAATGTGCAAAATTGTGGGTGCCAGAGTGATTGCCGTGGCGAGCACACCTGAAAAAAAAGTGCTGGCGCTGCAACTCGGGGCAGATGAGGTGATCGACTCCAGCACCGATCAGGTGCAGGCGGTCAAAACCCTCACAGGGGGCGAGATGGCCGATGTGGTCTTCGATCACACTGGAGCAGACAACTGGCAACAGAGCCTGAGAAGCCTCAAATGGGGTGGTCGGTTGGTCACCTGTGGGGCCACCAGTGGGCATGAAGCCATCACCCCCCTCAACTGGGTTTTCTTCAAGCAACTCAGCATTCTGGGGTCCACCATGGGCTCCAAAGCAGACCTCTTTCAGGTTTTGCAATTTGTGAAACAGGGCAGGCTCAAACCTGTGGTGGGTCATGTGGTGGGGCTTTTACAGGCCAGAGAAGCCCACCTGCTGCTGGAAAACCGGCAAGCCATGGGAAAAGTGGTCTTGCAGGTGCCCTGACTTTCACCAAAATGGGGTTCCACGGTAATACAGACGCGGAAAAGACACCCACCCCTGGGGCAAAGGGGCCTGATTGGGTGCTGGGGTGGTGCTCAGGGCTTGCAACAGGCCCTTGACCTCGCGGGCCTGTTCTTTGCTGCGCCCACGGTACGCCTGATCCTGCATCACCACTGCCCAGACGACGCCTCTCAGAGGGTAACTCTGGATGTCATTGACCGGAGGGAGGGAAACAAAAGGACCTGGAAAAGGCTCCTCATCTGGGTTGGCCTGATACCCATAAGCCAGAGCCTGTGGGGTCAGGTCCAGATCCCAGTTTTTCAGGCGGGCCACACGCATCCCCTCTGGGACATTTTCAGGCACAAAAACGCTGAAGGTGCCGGTTTGCAGCATGGCTTTTTGCTGCTCAAGCACGGTCTTGACCCTCAGGGTGCTTTCGGCTTGCCAGTTGGCCTTTAAACCGATTTTCTGAAAACGGGGATGGATGTGCATGCAACTCTGGGCCAGCACCCAACTGGCTGAATTGGGTTCAAGGCGCACGATGCTCAGGATGGGGATTTTGGGGAAATCCCTGTTCAATTCGGACCACAACAGGATGCGCCCTGCATAAATGTCACACACCTGCTGCAAAGAAAGACTCAGGTCCACGGGCAGGTTGTACGCCACCACCACAGGAAAAACACCCACAGGGAAATACAACACCTTGCCCACCCCTCTGGGAGGCCGGATTGGGGTGCGCACCAGAGCCACATCTGCCCGTCCAGCGAAAACCTCCTGTTGTGCTTGGATGGGATCCAGCGAGACATGCTGGGCATCACCGGCCCAAGGTTGCAAACCGGTCACCTGCAAAGCAAATGCGCTGGTGGACAGCCCACACACCAGCGCAAACACTTGAAAGCATTTGACAGAAGCAGCAGAAGTGGTCTCTCTGGAACTGCTTTTGTGAAATGAGAGGATTCGTCTGAATCCTCTCATTTTATGGATCAACCCAGTGAATGCCCGATCAGGCATGGTTGGAAGATTCGTGCCTCTGACCGGTCACCCAGAACTCCAGGCGTTCGGCAATGTTTTCGATGTGGTCGCCGAAACGCTCCAGAGAACGCCCCACCCGCATCAGGGTCATGGCTTTGGTGATGGTTCTGGGGTCCTCGATCATGTAGGTGACCAGTTCCCTCTGGGTTTGCTCGTACAGTTCATCGACTTCGTTGTCCATTTCCAGCACCTGCTGGGAAATGCTGATGTCGCGGTTCTGGATGGCTTTCTGGATGAGTTCCAGCATCTGGTCCAGTCGGGAAATCATCTGGGCAAGGTTCACGTACTTTTTCAGGGGCGGTTCTTGCGCCAGCAAAGCACCATCTTCTGCAACGTGCACGGCATAATCCCCCATGCGCTCGATGTCCGAAAGGTTTTTCATGAACGTGCCTACCAGACGCAAATCGCGGGCCACAGGCGATTGCAGGGCAATCAGCTTCAGGCACTGCTCCTCAATCTGGGTTTCCAACTGGTCGATTTCACGGTCGGCGGCGGTGACCACACTGAGAAGGTCGGTCTGGCGGTCCACCAGCACATCCTGGGCCTGTGTGAGCATCACCCTCACTTTGGCCAGCATGGTTAAGGTTCCGGTGACCACCTGCTGCAATTGGGCTTCAAACGAATCGCGCATACACCCTCCACTGCCCCAATTATACGGGGTTCAAAACACAGGTGCCGTTACCTCAAAGCGGTACAGACACCCTGAACTCATTGCCCTTTTGCGGCACATGCCGCCCTTCGGCCACCCCACCCCAAGATTCTGCAATCGAGCGGATGATGTAAAGCCCCATTCCACTGCCATACCCTTTGGCGCTCGGGCCTCGCTGGTGTGGCTTGAAAATCACTTCGTAGTCAGGCAGTTTCCGGCCTTCATCCAGCACCCCAATCCACACCTGACCGTGCTCCAGAGCGGCTTTGAGCACAATCACCCCTGGATTGGGACCGTAACGGATGGCATTCTCTGCAAGGTTCAGCACCACCTGCAGCAACTTGTCCGCATCGGCGTGCAGGTGCACGTCCTCGCCTTCCACCTTGAGGGTCACGCCGGTTTTTTCCAGCTCAGGTTGCAAAAGGCGCTCTGCTCTGGAGGTCACATCCCTGAACTGGATGTCCCTGAGCGTGCTCACCCGAAACCCCACGGTCATGTCTTCCACCAGACGGGCCAGACGCCGGACCTCCAAGAGGCCCTGAGAGACGAAATTCTCGCGCATCTCGGCAGGCAGGTCGTACTGCAAAGCTTCCAGCACACCCATGATCCCTGCCACCGGAGTGCGAAACTCGTGCGACAAAACGGCCATCACTTCCCGCAACTCTCTCTGGGACTGATTCTTTTCGGTGACGTCTTCACAGATCAGGGCCCCCGGAACGCTTTTACACAGCAATTCCCGACCGCCAATCATCAATTCAAGCTCGCCCCCTTTGCGCACCAGTTCATCCAGCGTGTGGCGGCGCAACACCTCAATGATGGGCCGGCCTCTGGCGGTGAAGTTTTCCACATGCCAGAGTTCACGGGCCATGCGGTTCAGAAAGCTGACCCGCCCGTGGTCATGCAGGATGATGGCCTGCGGAAGTTCATCCAGAACGCTGTGCATCACAACCATTTTGCATCACAACCGCCTGGCATCAATTGCCGTTGTGTTGACGCATGCGGTATCCCTTGCCACGCACCGTCTCAATGAACCTTGGCTCATGCAAATCTTCTTTCAGGTGTGACCGAAGCTGCGTGATGTGCTGGTCCACGGTGCGTTCACCACCCAGAAAGTCAGGACCCCACACCTTGTCCAGCAAATCGCTGCGGGAGTACACCCGACCCGGATTCTGGGCCAGAAACGCCAGCAAATCAAACTCCCGTCGGGTGAGTTCCAGACGTTGGCCTTCCAGAGTCACCTCTGCGGCATCCAGATCGATGGTCAGGCCTGCATTGAGCAGTTTTCCTCCGGTTTGTTGTGGGCTCAGTCGGCGCAGAATGGCCCGAACCCGTGCCACCAGTTCTGCTGCCGAGAAAGGTTTGGTCAGGTAATCGTCTGCTCCAGACTCCAGACCCTCCACGCGGTCCACTTCAGACGCGCGGGCAGTCAGCATCAGGACCGGGAGGTGCTTGAGTTCAGGGCTCTGGCGGATCCGGCGAAGCACACTGATCCCGGCCTCCTGAGGCAGCATCCAATCGAGAATCAAAAGGTCTGCTCTGGCAAGGGAATTCCAGGCAGGGTTGGGCTCACTGAAGCTGGTCACGCTGAGCCCTGCACGCTCCAGGTGGAATTGCACCACATCCCGCACGGTCCGTTCATCTTCAATCAGCACAATGTTTGTCATCTCTTTGTATTCTTCCTCTGAACGTCAAGGCTGTGTCAGCACCTGTACAGGAGGTGCAACTCAGGACAGAAAGGGATTCCTGAAGCGTTCCACGCCGATGGTGGTTTTGTCTCCGTGACCAGAGAGCACCACCGTTTCATCCGGCAAGGTCAGCAGTTCAGAACGGATTTTTTCCAGCAGCAAGAGGTGATTGCCACCCGGCAAGTCGGTCCGTCCAATGCTGCCCTTAAACAGGGTGTCTCCGGCCAGCACAAAACCATCTCCGACAAACACCACATGCCCCGGTGCATGGCCGGGCACAAAACGCACCTGCAGTTGAATGGCCCCTGCTTCAATGACATCGCCATGATTCAATCGGGCATCTGGAGGAGAAGGTTGCTCGATTTGCAGGTTCCAGCGGGCAGCAGACAGGGAAGCATTTTCATAAAGGGTCAGGTCTGCGTCATGGAGGTGCACTTTCACCTTCAAAGCTTCTCTGATGGGCTGCACTGCGCCAATGTGGTCAAAGTGGGCATGGGTGAGCAAAATCCCCTGCAGCTTCAAATTTCGGTCCTGAATGGCTTTCAAGATCTCGGGGGCATCTGCACCGGGATCAATCAGATAAGCGTTCTGGGATGCGTCGTGCAGCAGATAGGCATTTTCCTGCAAAGGTCCGGTCACGAACCACTCGATGGTCAGGTGCTGAAATTTCAAAGAGGTGATCCACATGAGCCTGTTATATCATCGGGTGACCCGGCCCACAGGAAGGCAGACGACGGTGCCACCACAAATGTTAAGCTGGGGAAGATCGGTCAACACATGAAACTTGCTTTCGTTACGGATGTTCACGCCAACCTTCCTGCACTGCAGGCGGTTTTTTCTGACATTCAAAAAGAGGGTTGCCAGCGCATTTACTGCCTTGGAGATGTGATCGGCATCGGACCTTACCCCAGAGAAACCGTGGAACTTCTCCTTTCTGTTCCTGATGTGCGTTTCATCATGGGCAACCACGACCAGTGGTATGCCCTCGGTCTGGAGAAACGCCCCATGTGGATGAGTGTGGGCGAATACCTGCACACCAGATGGGCCCACAAACAGCTCGGGTCTTCTTTCAAAGCCATCATGTCCCGATGGGAATACCAGAGGCATGAGGTGCAAGAAGGCATTCGAATCAGCCTGATTCACTATCCTTTGCGTCTTGAAAAAGACGGCTTGGGAAACCCCATGTTCAAAAAATTCATCAAAGATCCCACCCCAGAGGTGCTGGATGACCTCTTCAAAGAGGTCTTGGACCATCACCACCCCGACATCTTGCTGTATGGGCATCACCATCCTTTTTCAGACATGCAGGGCAAAGCCCGTTACCTCAATCCGGGATCTCTGGGCTGCCACACCGAACCTGTGGCCAATTACACCTTGCTGGACATCCAGAACGGTATATACCATGTGACCCACAAGCGGATTCCCTACGACCAGAGCGATTTGTTTGCAGCCTACGAACTCCGTCAAGTGCCTTCCAAAGAATTCATTTATCGGGCGTTTTTTCTCGGGCAATTTGACCGCAAAGACTGACTGCTCGCTTGTCCTCAGACAGCTTGATTGCGTTTGCCCTACACTGGAAGCATGAACAACAAAAACACCATGAAAACCATCCTGATTGGTGGCGCCGCCATCATCATGGTGATTGGGTTGCTGATCGTGCTCTCTGGCGATGTGGTTTTTGGCGGCTTTCTGATTCTGGCAGGCGTCTTTGAGATTGTGACCATTCCCTTGATCCTCAAAAAAATGGAAGACATGAACCGGTGAAGAGGTTCATCTGAAGCAGTGATGCCTCTTACAATGTTTGAAGGTGATGATTTGGTCTGAACTCAGCCTGAAGGATCATTCAAGAATGTCTTTTATTTTTCTCAGTTGACTGCAAACATCCATCAATTTGAAGGTCATGGCATTTTCACCCCCTATGACAACAAATCATGAAAAATAGACAACATGAAAAAGATCCTGATTGTGGTTTTACCCATGACATTGGCAGCATGTACCCTCTCCAGCGACTTGAATCTTGCACTGTCCAATCCCACCATTGCAACCGACACCTATTTCATGAATGGTGCCGTGAAGACCTATGTGGCATGTGACAATGATCCCAATGGAACCCAGGTTCTGCTTGGCGTCAATGCCACAGGTTCTTTGAAAGAAGCGGTTTTCTGGATCAGTGGATCTGAACGCTACAACACTTTCAGCAAATACACGGTCAGCAACGCAGATGAAAATGCCAAATTTGAAAACAACTGGTACCGGGCCCTGTTCACTGTCACCAAAGCGGGCATTGTCAGAACCCCATTTGCCAACCTCACGGAAAAGCAAGTCACCTTGCCTGATCCCAGCAAAGCTGTGGGCAACTTCGTGGGCATGATTGAAGGGGTGACCCCCAACGGTGCCCGCACAGGCCACGCCAAAACCAGTCAAATCAGTGTTTACGACAACTGCCAGTTCATGTGATTCTGGTGGTTTGAACGGCATCAATTTTCAAGAGGAGTCCTTTGATGGGGGCTCCTTTTTTGTTGAGCTCAAAGGCGAGAAAACAAATTGGCAGGCCCTGAAGGACTCGAACCTGCGACCCTGCCCGCGTTGTTGGGGTGGAGACGCATGCTTGGGGCATGATTTGCTCAGGGTGTGGGATTGCAAAGAAAAATCCCTCCTTGTGGGAGGGAGAATTT
>NZ_JQKG01000021.1 GCF_000745915.1 Deinococcus misasensis DSM 22328 | reverse complement strand
TTGTATGATGAGGGCACAACTTTCTGCTGTCCAGCACGCTTGGCTGACAACAGAATTCACCTTCCATGATTCAAATCACATCTTGGTACGCTCTAATCCGATCTAGATGCTATTCTTCCTCCATTGCGTCTGGCCAGCTGTCATTCTCTATGTAAAATTCCACTACTCTGTTTACATCCTCATCCCTGTAGGTTTTGCGTACTATTTTGAAATAATAGGCCAGTTCTCCGTAGGGCATGACTTGAATAAATCCCAAATCTTCATATGGCTTCAAGATCTGATTGTAGGAATCGACATCCGAGTACTCAGCTTCGATGAGCATGTATTTGGGCTCACCAATATTTGTTGGATCATACCATACATTTTGATCCATCACGTTTTCGTCTTCCAATAGAAGTTCGGTGGCACTATGATAAGATCTAGCAAAGACGATTCTACTCATTGGAACTCTCCTTATCCCTGCTCTGGGAGGCACCCGAAGTCTGGTCCAGTTGGATGTAGAGCAAAGGCCCTATTCTGAGATTACGAAATTTCCACCCTTGATGCATCCCATTTGGCTTTGAACTCCACGGGTGGCAAGTAGCCCAGCCCGGAATGCAGTCTGACCTGGTTGTGGTGGTCCCGAAAACGCCCTGTGACCACTGAAGCCTCCCACACCTTGTGGAACACTTCCCGGTTCAAGCACTTCTCTCGGAATCTGGCGTTGAAGCTCTCCGTGTTTCCGTTCTGATAGGGTTTCCCAGGCTCAATGTATTTGGTCCTTACGCCCAGCAGGCCGAGGAAAATTCTCAGCTCAGACGCAATAAAATCACTTCCATTGTCCGATCTCAGGAAGTCGGGAGCACCGCGGGTCTGGATCACCGACCTGAGGACCTCTTGTACATCAGCCGACCTGAAGTTAGGTTTCACCGTCACGGATAGACATTCGCGGGTAAACTCGTCGATGAACACCAGGAATTTCAGGGTTTCCCCCCTCACCGTACGATCAA
The DNA here is from genome assembly GCF_000745915.1 of Deinococcus misasensis DSM 22328. Taxonomy (NCBI): domain Bacteria; kingdom Thermotogati; phylum Deinococcota; class Deinococci; order Deinococcales; family Deinococcaceae; genus Deinococcus; species Deinococcus misasensis. The sequence goes on along the minus strand of NZ_JQKG01000021.1, from coordinate 72,811 downwards.
AAATGAAGTCTTAGGACCACACCTCATTGGGTCTTAAACCAGCCTCAGGCAAGGTCGATCCAGTGCGAATCTGGCGTGGGGAGACCTTCTGGGAACGAAGAGAACCTAACTCCCTCCACACACGCTGGATTTTCTTCTTGTTGACCACCATCCCTTCGCGGAGCAGCACCTGGTGCATTCTCCGAATATCCATAGACCGGGTAAAGCTCAGCCAGCTCCCTCAGACGCTTCTCCAACACCTCTTTGATCGCAGAGTTCTCCAAGGTGAGCTGGCCGACCAGCTTGAGGAGACGGGCATTTTCCTGTTCCAGCTGCTTTAAGCGTTTGAGTTCGGCAGTGGTGGTGCCCTGGTATTTGGCTTTCAGGTTGTAGAAGGTGGCTTCGCTGATGTTGTACTTGCGGCACAGTTCTGCGATGCTCAGCTCGCCTTTTTCGCCTTCTTTGAGGAGGTCTACGATTTATTCGTCGGTCAACTTGCGTTTCGCCATGGTTCATTCTGACCTTTCCAGGCTGAATGCTCTACATGTAACTGGTCCATTTTCCCGGGGTCAGACCAGCAGCGGGTGAAATGTCTTTTGAAATCCACAAAGGGGAAGTGCGCATCACCAGCCTTAGCAACCTGAGGACTGGTTTCTGCCCAGAATCCAGATGTCTGGAACAGGTTCTGGTGTTGCTGTCCAGCCTACAGATGGATCTCCCAGTCTGTAACGTTTACCTTTTCGAGTTCAGGCGTTACCAGAGATGCCAGAGCACCAATGTCATGAAAGATGGGGATCCTTTTTGTGTGGTCTATGATGCTCCCCTGCCAGAAAAACGAAACTTTTAAAGCCCTGGGCCATAAGGTTGCACAAGCTGTTCAAACATTGATTTTGTGAAGAAGTCAGACTGGCCCTCATGATTTGGTGCTACCATGAGTCATACTGGAGGTATGACCATGCAACAAAAACAAAACGCCATTAAATTTAGTGTCAGCCTGCCCCGTCCCATGATGGATTACCTGGAGCAGTACCAGCACACCCATGAGCTGCCCAGCCGCAGTGAAGTGTTGTTTGAAGCCCTGAAAGCCCTCAGAGAAAAGGAACTGGCTGAAGGGTATCGCCTGGAAGCTGAAGAACACAGTAAGAATCTTTTGCTGATGTTGGAAGGCACCCTGAATGATGGCCTGGAAACGTCTGACGGGATAGACTGGTGATGTTGATTCGCAGAGGAGACATCCTGCTGGTCAATTTTGCCCCTGCCCGTGAGCACGAAGCCAATTACACCCATCCAGCAGTGGTGGTCACCAACAATGTGGCCAATGCCCATGCCCATGTGATCACTGTGGTGCCCATTACCAGCAACATCACCCAGGTTTACCCCCATGACCTGTTCTTGCCCGTGAACCGCAGTGGGCTGAACAAGGACAGCAAAGCCCAGGTATCTTTGATTCGTGCGGTGGATTCTTCCAGGGTCATTCGCAGGCTGAGTTACCTGCCGGATGATCTGATGCTGGAGCTTTCGGAGCGTTTGAAAGAGCACCTCGCACTGGGATGACAAAACACCGGGATCCTTCAAGGTCCCGATGCGAAACAAAAAATTCGGCCCTTTTGGCCGACTGATAACTTGGGTATGCAGTATTCGTCAAGTTTATCTGGTCTATCCGAATATGGGCCTGAAATTTTAGATGCCATTCTGTGGTTGTGGTGCTGATGAGACAACGTCACCGCCTGCCCCTGGGGCTGGAAGCAGAAGCAAAACTGGAGCTCAGCGATCGTCTGTGAAAAGAGTCGGTTTGATCCCGGTGGCATCCACCTGAGCGAGGGACCCTGAAAATCGCTGTGATAACGTAAAGCATGCCAACGTGCTGGACCCGGCAGTGACCAACCTGATCTACCACAATCCAGAGGAGCTCACTGCAGAGGAGATTATGGATCGGGCTCTGGCATATCAACCTATTGTTGTGGGACCGTGAGGGAAACAAGATATGTCAGACCAGGATCAGCTTGATTTTGACGTTGCACGTCTGTCGCGGGTGTTCAAAGAAACCCAGGCCTGGTGCACAGCACACCTGGACCTGAGCAATCCCGGGGGCAGCCTCCGATCTGAGCGCCTCCGTCCAGAGGGGTACCCAGAAGACTGGACTTTTGGTGAGGTTCACGTGCTGCGGGTGCAGGAATGGGTGGCCAGACGCCAGGAATTCTTGCGATCAAAGCCTACCTCTGCCCAGCCAGCCCAGGGCAGGGTTCTGGTTGTCCTGACCCATAGCGATATGGGCTGTGCAGAGGGTATTGAGCCTTCGGATGGGGTGATTGAGATCAATGACCTGCCCCCCTGGGACACTTGGTTTGACTGCATTCTGGCAGAGGACCATCCACCCTATGTATTGCTGGCCTGGATTCCAGAAGCACTGGTAGAGCGGGTCCAGAAGGCCATGAATGTTTCTGTTACGGAGCCTCTGCTGTGGCTGGAAGACGCTGCAACATGGGATCAAACCAGAAGAACGGTTGAGCGGTTTATTGATTTTCTGACGTGAGAGGGCCGAAAGCCCGGATGTGCCCTGACCGGTTCTTGAAGGTGCAAGGAGAAGCATGGTCTCTGTGATTGAAGAAGCAAAACAAGTCCTAGGAGAGCAGCTGGGGACTTTTGTGAACAATGAGTATCAACTAGGCATGGTGGGTACACCCAGGTTTGTGATCCAGCAAGCTGAAGCCCATCTGGGACTGGTTCTCCCCGAGGACTACAAGAATTTTGTCGAAGAGTACGGTGGATTTTGCTCCAGCGGTGTGTTTATTCATGGGATTTGTAACGCTGACTTTGAAAATCCCATGGTTTGTGATGGGGTCAGGGCCACCCTCAGCTCCAGAAAGCTTTCCAACTTGCCCCACCATCTCTATCTCCTGGTGAATGAGGAGGGGGATGAAATTCACTGCATCGACTGCGAAAATGGCCAGGTCATCAACTGGTCTCCATACCACCGGGCAGCGACCGAGGTGCTCTCTGCGAACTTCACAGATTACCTGGAAAGCCGTGTGAGAAGGGAAATCGCACGGAAAAGCCGACGGTGATAACCCAGCAGCTGTTTCTGCACAACCAGCCTGGATTCAGTCTGTCCAGAAGAAGAGAAAGTCTTCCAGGGTCGGAGGGTGTAGGGAGCCCAGGTGTGGGATTTCAAAGTCAGGCAGCGTTTCATTCAGCAGGTCCTGGCTGATGAAGTGCCAGCCTGCACCTTCCAGCACATTCCTCAGGGTCTCTTGATGGGCCTGCTGCACCTCGGTTTGTGTTTGCAGGTGCACCTGATGGCAAATGAGGTGTTCCTCTTCAAAGGGGCCGTGAGATTCTTCTGCTGCACATGCACACTGGGTCTGGGGCCACTGTAATAAGGTCCCACAACGTGAAGCCTGTGAAGGTCATTTGGGACCCATATTCTTGATTCTGTACCGGATGGGAACATCATCCTTGCACCGTGTCTGAATCAGAACCAGACGTTCTGCTTCTGGCAGCTCTGGATGAAAACGGATGTTCAGGCCATAGGCCAGTTCATCCACCCAGAAAATCCTGTGGAACTCTGGATGACTTCTGAGGATCTGCACCCCTGCCAGAGGTCCAGTCCCAGTCACAAGCAGGGTGCGCTCACGGTCCAGCCGGCAATACAATCTCAAATGGTCCAGCAGGGTTAAGCAACCCATGCATACAGCCCTTGGGTCTTCGGTCAGGGGCAACTGTAAAACGCTGAGGTCCCGAGTCTTGATGAAAGTCAGCATTTGTTCCACCAGGTTCATCGTGGATCCTCCTTTTCAGGGCCATCCCACCATCTGGGGTACGCATCATCTGGGGGCCAGCGGTGGAGATGCACTTCGGCCCCCACTTCAGCGGCCAGTTCATGTGTGCTGCTATACAAGGTGCACAGGTAAACAGCGGTGTATCTGGGGTGGGCATCGGAAGGTTTTTCCACAATGGCCATCAGCTCCAGAAACCAGTTGTGGAAAGTGTCTCCATCCCACACGGCTTCTATGGCAAGCACTGTCTCCTGGATGTATCGCAGGTTCTTCCAGGCTTCTTCCACAGGGTCAACCGGGACAGGAAACCGTTCAGGGTAAAGCCCACGGAGCAAAGTCATCCGCTCTGCCATCTTGTCGATTGCCTCTGGGAGGGAACATCCGGTCAGCTGACGGTACAGGACCAGAAAGGGAATCCTGCGCACTTTAAAAAGCAATTCATCCATGTCATTCCAGTCATGGGCCGACCCGGTCATGATTCCATTTTCCTTGCGATGACCATTTCGTGGTCGTCCAGGCGCTTCACATCCAGAGCCACCCGATACCTCTGGGAAGCATCAATGTACAGCATGGTGTAAGGGTTCACATCATCATCGGTGATCAGGCAGGCACAGTTCAGTTCCCGGGCCAGATGCCGGGCAAACTCAGCCTCATCCACCTGTTGGTCTACCTGGGTGAACAGGTGCACACTGCTCAGAAAATCACCACCGTCGGTGCTGCGCACAAACCCCCACACTTTGACCTTCAGCCAATCGGATTCTGGCCGCTCTTCAAAATGGCTGAACAGCAGAACTTCATCGGGTGCAACAGCAAAGAAACGACACACCATCGGCAATACAGCTGCAAGGGTCAGCTCGATGGAAACATACACATCCACCATTCGGTGAGGTTCTTTCACGCCTCACCCTTTTTCAGATTGGCAGAAGATGCACCTGCAGGCTCCTGAGAACTGTTCAGCAGTGCTTTTCGCAGCTGCAGCAGGGTAGGGTTGGTTTCTTCTGGGTCCACATCTTCCAGCCACCACAGGCACTGGGAGGCAGAAACCTCCATGGCTTTCTGGACATCCATCAACAGGGGTGAGGGAATCCAGGCCAGCAGCACAGGGTCCCGGTAAGGAAGGGGAATCCAGGCCAGCCAGGTGTCCCAGGGTGGGAGAAAAGATGCGTCGATTATGCCACCTGAGGCCAGCAGGCCCTCCCCACACCCGGTGTCCTGCTCAAGCAACACCAGCAGAATCCTACCCTGGAAATCCTCAGTGGATACTTCAGCCTCCACAGTGTCCAGAAGACCACGTCGCTTGCTCACCAGAACCTCAACGGTCTCTCTGGAAAGCAGAGACCCAGAATCCAGCTCTGTGCTTCCTGCAGGACTCAGCACACGGTTTCTCAGGCTGTGAACAGGATCGCTGAGATCAAACTTTAGCTGGCACCAGCGTCTCGCTTCTGCAAGTCGCGTTTGAAGTTCAGGCCACACCTGCAACGTGCACAGCCACCCTTCCAGGGAATTCAAAAGGGTAAGCAACTGCTGTCTGCCATCTTCTGCGTCCATCAGACCTTCCAACTGGCAGGCATAGAGCACCTCCAGCTGGTGAATCAGGTCCTGAACCTCCCGCAGGTCCAGATCACTGCTTTCCTGCAGGTGATGCCACAAGAACTCCAGATTGCTGACCAGCCCTCCGAGACTCAGGTGGCCAACGTGAAACTCCTGCACACAAAGCAGCATTTGCTCCACCTGCCTGAGGTGAACATTGGTGGGGTGCATCTCATCCATCTTGCTGCTCCTGATTCCTATCTGGGGTCATTTCCTGTGGCCCTTCTGGAGGTTCCAGCAGATTGGAGAGCTCAGCAAAGTGTTTCAGCCAATTCTCCAGGCGGTCCGGTTGATCTTCCAGCAACTGCTCAAGTCTACTCATGATTTTAGTGTGGATCTGGGCCTGGTCCTCTCCTTCGAAAAAAGGGGTGAGGAGCCACGCGGTATGGAAAGCCCCCAGAATCCTGTTGTGCATGGTCCTTCTGGGCTGACGAATGAGGTGATTAATGGCCCCTTCTGGAGACTCCACCTGCCTGTAAAAATCCAGCACCTCGTCCAGAACCCCAGCGTTCCATGCCTGCAGAGTGCGCTGAAGGTCCAGTCCGGTGGTCACCACCCATCTCACCGGATACAGAGGATTCAGCAGGAAAGGCGAGGTCCTCAGAAACACCCGGCATTCACCCCTGGTGAAGACCTGTCGGACATCCAGCCCCACCCGCCAACTGCGTTTCTTCCAGTTGATGTCCAGCATCACTCGCTGCAGACCACAGCCCTGATGTCTTTCCCAGCACTGGGGGTGCAGGTCCTTCCAGACAAAACCGTGGTCTCTCAAGATTTTGCCCACTTCAGACGTCAGGGTGGTTTTGAGATTTTCCTGATCCATTCAGGCCACCCTCTCTCCACAGGTAGGAGGAAGGCGACGGCCAGAACAACTCTGGTTCAGACGCAATTTCATGTGTACTGCTCACCCTCTTGCAGGGCCAGAAAAAGACTTTGAACCGCCTCAGCCAGCTGGTCGAGTTCCAGATGCTGTCCTTCATCCCACTCCACGGTGACCTGCAGGCTTGTGCCACCCCGGATGGTCAGGATCAGGTGGGTGCCGTCCAGCATGACATGGTTGTGGTTCGCCACTGGAAACATTATCTGGCTGGTTTTTAAGCTGTCCAACAAAGCTCTGGCTGCAGCAACGGGCAGCTCTGTACGCTGTTGTCCAAGCGTGGGGGACCATTCCCTGGGTTTGTAGCGTTCCCGGAGGCGTTCCTGCCCTGCCAGTCCATCGTAGTACTGGTCCATGCGTTCCATGTCGGAGGGCAGATCCCAGTACCGGTATCTGCCCTCGAAGACATCTTGCCGGTCCCACATCACATCGAACCTCTCGAAACGCTCAAAACTGGGTTCACGGATCAGGGTGAGTACCCAGGACAGTGGTGCATCCATGTCTTCTCGCAAAAAACGCTCTGCCAGAGGAATCAAATGATGAAAATTTTTCCTTTGAATGTCCATATTGTCCACAAGTCCTTGCACCAGTATAGGAAGCTTTTTCTCATCCCACAGCTGACCGTATGGCGTAGTGGGCCCCAGGATGAATGTGCTTGTTTCAAAGGCTCTGTCAAAGGGCTCTGTCAAAGGAATTCTGACAGGCACAGCCCTTTTGCCTGCTGTCTGTTCACTCCTGCTCCACCTGTAAACCTTTCACCAGCCCAGCCAATTCAGAACGCACCCATACCTCTTCCCAGAGGCGCAGCATGGGGATCACCTGTCTGGCATCATGGATGAGTGGCTCATCTTTTTCCAGCATGATTTGCAGCACCTCCAGCAAGGGTTTTGCATCCGTGCCCAATTCTTTCAAGCACTGAATGGCCCAGTACAGCTGGTCGCCGGTTTCCAGGAGTTTTTTCACCTCAGAGAGGATCATGGCTGTGTTCCCCATCTTGTTCAGCAGGAAGAGCAACATGGGCCCATCCGGGCGACCCCTATCCTGATGCATTTTTTGCATGTGGTCCATCAGGCGCTCTAGCCTTTCTGGAGAGAGTTCACCGAGGTCCCAGAGCAATTCAAGCACCTTGTGGTACCGAAAAGGCCATCCCCGTGACCGCTGCAAGCCCTGCTCAAACAGGTCGATGGCCATCTGGATGCTTTGCTGTCGTTCTCCAGCGCACCACCACAGAGCACATGCCAGCACCGTCTGATCAAGATGGGTGCTCCGTGCAGCCCAGTCCAGCAACAGATGTTTTGATTCCTCGTTTACGGTCAACCTGAGGTCCACCAGGGCATGCAGGGCAGCCCTCCGGGCTTTTTCATCCCCACCGTGCAGGTGCTTCAGAACATCTTGCCGCACTGCGTTGGGATCGACCCTCCAGTGAAGCAGCACCTCACTCACCCAGTACAGTTCTTCCGGAAATCGGGCACAGTCCAGCACTTCTGGCAGCAACACCTGAAACGTTGTAGGCAGTTCCGTCAGGGCCACCAGCAACATGCGCCGGACCGTTCCTCGGGTGGTGGCGTTCTCCCGGGGTCCCAGAGGGAACACGCCAACATCTGCCCGTTCTGGATGCTGAAACAATTCCTGCAACCTTTTCAGAAAAGGCCCTGGAGCAACAGTGAGAACCCTCATGGCCTGCAGTGCAGCATAAACACTCCACCGGTGGTCTTCGTGAAGCACCTGTACCACACTGGGCACCAAATGCTGTGCACCTGACCTGCCCAGGGCCATCAGTGCGCAGCCCTTCAAGTAAACGTCGTCTTGTTTCAACTGCTCCCAGAGGACACCATGAAGGTCTCCTGTCTGTTCCCCCAGTGCTGCCAGCATCCTGCTTGCACCTTGTCTGACCAGCACAGCTGGATGGGAGAGGGCTTCCACAAAAACTGGGACCAGAAGGCCAGCAGCTTTGCGGCTACCCAGGGCAGTCCATTCCAGTTTCTCTGCGAGCCTCACCTGACTTTCTTCCTCTGGTAGATGCCACAGTTGATGTCGCCAATCTTGCACTTTCGTGGCCAGACTTGGGAGAGTGGGCGGTTTTCGTCTCATGGCACCTTCTGAATGTATTTTGGCAAGTCCAGGTGTCGCAAAGCCAGGGTGGGTTCAGCAATCATCCGTGGTCCTCCATCCATTGAATCGTCTCCAGGCCCGTGTTTTCTCCAGTTCGACCAGCGCTCTTTCTACCTTCTCTTGCAAGTCAGGTGTGAAGGTCACTTCCAGAATTGTGGTCGGGTGTTGACGCTCCCTTTTGACGAAATCCAGCAGGACTCCCATATAAATGGCCAGCTCTGCTGTTTCCACTTCAGGCAAGCCCCGGTGAAGGATCTGCAAGTGGGTGCCCACCGCCTGCGGGATGCTGGTGAGGCAATCCCAGAAGGCATCAAAGTTGCTCCCAAAATACGTTGAATCCTCGAAGATGGGATTGAGGTGCCTCCACTTTTCCATGTAAATCCACTTTCCATACGCATCAAAAAGCCCTCGCCAATCCTGTATGGTTTCATCAATGACCACATGGGTTGCCTGCCGTACAAGGGAAAAATCATCTGTGAACCTGATGCAATCCCTCAGCAACTGGGTGTGGCATGTGCTTTCCTCCCAAAGAGCTGCATCCAGATTGAATTCCTTGCGTTGCTTCCAAGAGGTCACCTCTACACCACACCAGTGGGTGGCATGAACTTTGCTGGTGAGCACGGCAAAGCGTTCCATCCAGAAAACAAGGTTTACGCTGGGCTGGGGCACACATGGAAACACTTTACTCAAACAGTCCAGGGGCAAGGCCAAGCAAAAACGGTAACCGTCCCCTGCGGGCTCCATCCACTGGACACACTCCACAACATGTCCCAGGACCCAGGCCAGCCCCCGATCCACATCGGTTTTCCCCCTCCAGGCCCAAGACTCCCCTGTGGCCTCAAACCAGTCATCCTGCCAACCCCAATCCAGGTGTCCCTGAGGAACATACCCATGAAGCTCTGGCTGCTGCCAGACTTCCATCCAAAGTTTCTCTAGGGTTTTGGAGTCTGGCACCTCGATGGACCACTGCAATATCTGGGTCCAGGTCGAGGAATCCGAAAATAGAAGGTTCTGGTGTTCCCATTCTGCTTTCAGCTGCTCCAGGGTGGTGTGGTCTGGTGATGCGTATTCAAGATACATGCCTCCCTTGTTGAAACGCAGTTGCAGCATGGGACCCACCAATTTCACCTCTGGATCAGTGGTGGACCTGAACGGCATACAGCCATCCTGAAACACCAGTCCTTGTGGAGTGAGGGCAATATGGACCTTGATGTCATGTTCACCACGGGTCCAGTCCAGCAGACCTCGGGTTTCCAGAGCGGCACCATGGTGGAGGGGCAATGGAGCGTTCAGGCATTGCACCGCTTCATCAGGTGACAGTTGCATGGTGCGCTCAGTCAGAAACAACCGACTGAAAAGGTGAAATTCTTGCAGGGTGCTCAGAAGCATATTCATTTCATGACCCTCCGAAAGTGAATAACGTTTGGGATGATATTTCAGGGTTCACCGATAGGCGATGGACCCTCTGTTGTAAACACCATGGTGTGCTCTCTGATGTTCTGCCCCGAGAATTGGTCATCCAGTTTCATTTCGTGCAGTCTGGTTTCCAGCAGGACATCATGGAAGTCCTTGACGTACCTCACCACTTCCCAGGCTCTGCGGAGACGATCGACATCCAGATCCCAGATCATGTGCACCTGGCCCTGCTGAAAATACCTCAAGGCCTCAAAGTATTCCTCGAACGACCAGTGCCAACCGTCTTCGTTGTCCAGCCACAGGTGAGTCTGCGCAGGATCATAAAAATGATCTGGTGGGGTCACTGGGGTTGTTCGTCTATGCTCAGCAGCCATTTCTGCATTCTAGAGGTTCCTGAGGATACAAAACTCTGCGTCCTGGTGTAGTTTCGTGTAGGCAACCATGCTTGGTATGCTCCTGGCAAAATGGTCCAGTATAAAATCGAATGTTCAGCCTTCACCGTGGAAGATAGAACATGAAAAAGTCCTGTTTTACCGAACAACAGATCCTGGACAACCTGCAAGAGGCCCAAAAGGGTGAGACCTCAGTGGTTGGCCTGTGTCGCCAGCATAGCATTCACCAGGCTGCCTTCTATTTAGGTTAATTAACGGAGGTGTTAAATAAAAGTGATCACGCAGGATTCCCTCAGCACCACCCTGTCTGCCCTGTCCGATCCAGTGCGTCACGCCATCCTGATGCGGCTTGCCGAAGGAGAAGCCACAGTCAACGAATTGGCCAGGCCCTTCGACATTTCACTCCCAGCCATCTCCAGACACCTCAAAGTGCTGGAGCATGCCGGTCTGATTTCACGGGGCAGAGAGGCCCAATCGCGACCCTGCAAACTGGAGACAGAAAAACTCAGGGAAGTCTCCGATTGGGTCGGCCAGTACCGCTGCTTCTGGGAAGAGAACCTCGACCGACTCGAAAATCACCTGAGGAACTTGCAACAAAAGGAGACAACACATGACCCCACAACCCCAGACGACTGACCCCACACACCCCTTCTTTCTGCAGCGCACCCTCAACTTCCCCAGAGCTTTGGTGTTTCAGGCATTCACCCAACCCGAGCATTTGTTGCACTGGTGGGGGCCCAAAGGATCATCCATTGAGGTGGTGCGTCTGGATTTGCACAAGCAGGGCATGTTCCTTTACAGCATGGAACAGGGCGGACAGAAGATGTATGGACGGTTTGTGTATCAGGACATAAAGGCACCTGAACGGCTGTCCTACACCAGTGCTTTCTCTGATGAAAACGGCAATGCCATCCGTGCCCCCTTCCATCCGTCTTGGCCTCTGGAAATCCTCAACATCCTGACTTTTGAAGAGCAGGACGGCAAGACCCTGCTGACCTTGCGTGGAGGACCTGTGAACGCCACACCTGAAGAAACCCAAACGTATGTTGGATTCATGGCCAATCTGCAGCAGGGCATGGGAGGAACCCTGGATCAGCTTGAAGCTTACCTTGCTGGTCTGTGAGCGAAGGACAGGTCTGACCTTCACTCCAGGAGGATACCGTCAAGCCGATTTTGCAGGACCCGCCGCACAACCCCCTTCAAAAGCCAATGTGCAAGGTGAGGCTCTGGCACACTGAGGTCCAACAACGATGCCTCACCACTTCATCTGCGGTGTGAGGCAGGTGGTGCGGTGGACCGGCCCTTGAGGCATCTGGTCACCCCTGTCCTGCAAAAGCTTGCCAGGGACCGCAGTTTCAGGCGATAGAACAACAGGCCCAATTAGAAGTTCCGCTTCACCTCCAGGTGGTGCTGGCTACCCACAAAAGCAAAGCCCACCCCGAGTTCCAGCATGAAGTCCTTCAGGCGTTCAATCAAACCCCGCTCCAGTTCCCGCTCAGAGGCCTGTTCGGACAGGGCCAGGAATTCCAGATTCATGGGTTCCCTGAACACCTGCTGGGCCAGGTCTGACTGTGGGGCAGGCAGGGTCTGCTGAAAGTTGCTGAGTGACTTTCCCTGCCATTCAAACAGGCCACTGTCGATCAGGTGGTCCAGCACCGCCCTCGACCAGCCGTTCTCAAGAGCAGCCCGGGCATACCATTCCCGCTGCACGGGGTCTTTCACCCGGTCCAGCAGGGTGCAAATGTGACCCTACGGCAATTGTGCAACAAGCTGTTGCACAAATTTCTCAGATGCCGCCTCAGCGAAAGACCGCTTGTAAAGCAGGTTTCTGCGGCTGAACCCCTTCATTTCCGGAAAGGCCACCTTCAAATCCCGGGAGAGGCGGTCCACCACTTTGCTGCCCCACCCCTGATCGTTTTGGCGGGAGAGGATTTCCCGTCCAAGTTGCCAGTACAGCAGGATCAACTCCCGGTTCACACTGAGGATGGCCCGGGTGCGGGCCTTCTGCACCCGATGTTTCACTCAGGAAAGCCTGGTATTCGTCGTCCGCTGCAAAAAGGTCATGGCTGCTCATCCAACCACAGCCTGCCAGAAAACCACAGGGAAGGTAGACCAGAGGATTCAAAAAACAACAAAAACGCCCACCGGGACAAACTTCCCCGGGACCTCTGACACTGGCAGCCCTCCCCGCAGAGGACCTACACTTCAACCATGGTTGAAGCAACGCACATTGAAGTCCTCCAGCAGGACCTCAAAATCCTCAGCGACGAAAACCGCCTGAAGATCCTCCAGCACCTCCAAGAAGGAGGCACCTGCTGCGTGTGCCAGTTGCAAGCCCACCTCCACCTTCCGCTCAACCTCCTCTCCCACCACCTCAAAGTCCTCAAAGACGGCGGTTTCGTCACCAGCCAAAAAAGAGGCCGCTGGGTGGATTACACCCTGAACCCCGAACGCATCCAGCACACCACACACCTGCTGGCCACGCTGGGAGGAAACACACCGGGAGGTGCCCATGCAAAACACCAAAGCACGCAACACATCACATGACCCTTTCCCGTGGGCCCTCACCCTCACGGGCCTGACCGTGTGGACTTTGCTGTACCGCAGTCTGTTGCCGTTCTGGGATCAGGTGATTTACGGGGTGCTCCACCAGAGCGAAAACACCCCGCTGGGCCGTGGCGTGCACTTCTTCTTCTACGACACCAGCAAAATCCTCCTGCTGCTCACCGGCATGATTTTCACGGTCAGTGTGATCCGCTCCTTTTTCACCATCGAAAAGACCCGCTTGGTGCTGGGCGGAAAACGACAGGGCACCGGGAACCTGCTTGCCGCCCTGCTCGGGGTGCTCACCCCCTTCTGCTCTTGCAGCGCCGTCCCGGTGTTCATCGGTTTCGTCTCCAGCGGCATCCCGCTGGGGGTGACCCTCAGTTTCCTGATTGCCAGCCCGATGGTCAACGAGGTTGCTGTGGTGATGCTGTACGGCATGTTCGGAATGAACACCGCACTCCTTTACGTGCTGATGGGCCTCACCCTCGCCATGCTGGCCGGATGGGTGCTCGGCAAGATGAGATTGGAGAGGCACATTGAAGGTTTTGTGCTGCAAGCCCAACTGGGAAAGCTCCTCGAAGAGGAAAAACCCAGCTGGAAGGAACGGTACGAACTTGCCGCCAGTGAAACAGGCAGCATGGTCATAAAGATTTTGCCCTACTTGCTCATCGGCATTGGGCTGGGTGCCGCACTGCACGGCTGGGTGCCCGCAGATTTGATTGTTCGGTACGCAGGGAATGAATCCTTCTCAAGTGTTCTGATGGCCGTCCTGATCGGGGTTCCCCTGTACAGCAACGCCGCAGGCATCCTGCCGCTGATTGAAGTGCTGTACCACAAAGGCCTGCCGATGGGCACCCTGCTCAGCTTCATGATGGCGGTGGTCGCCCTGTCCCTTCCGGAACTGGTGCTGCTCAGGCGGGTCCTGAAACCCCCCTTGCTCTTTGCCTTCGTGCTGGTGGTCACTGGCGGCATCCTGATCACCGGCTTGATCTTCAACGCCCTGCTGTAAAAAGGAGAAAGACCATGAACATCTCTGTGCTTGGACCCGGCTGCAAGAACTGCCACACCCTGAAAGACCACACCCAAAAGGCCCTGCAGGCCCTGGGAAGAACCGAACAGGTGGAGTCGATCACCGATCCTGTGAAGATCGCCGGGCATGGGGTGATGCGCACCCCGGCGTTGATGGTGAATGGACAGGTGGTGTCCATGGGGCGGGTGCTGGCCCCGCAAAGCATCGTGGAGATTCTCAAGCAGCATGCCGATTGAGCACGCAGCAAGGCAGCAACCCGTCGTGGGATGCTGCTTCACTTCAGGGTTTCACTTCAGGGTCTTCATCGGTGAATTCAGGCTGATCCTCACCTCAATCCCTTTGGTGAGGGCGGCCAGCACGAACACCATTTGAATGGTCCCGAGCCGTCCGGTGAGGTGTTTGTCTTTGATGGTGATGATCAAAGCACCCCAGTGGGGGAGTGTAAATACGGGGTGCTGGCCTGTTTGTAAAACAAAAAATGGGAAAACATGCTACCATGAAATCGGAGAATGACGATATGACAAGCTGGGAACCCCTCACCGACCTGCTCAAAGCCCTGAACAGCGAAACCCGGCAAAGAATCCTGCTGGAACTGTTCCGGGATGGAAAAGAGCGCACGGTCAACCAGGTGGCCGAGGACATGAAGCTCGGCCAGAGCACCGCCAGCGAACACCTCAGCCAGATGAAACGGGCCGGGATCCTCACCTCCAGAAGGGTGGGCAAGGAAGTGTACTACCGTCCTGACCGGGAGAAGTTGCTCTGGCAGTTGCGGGGTCTGGTTCAACTGGTGGAGGAATGTTGTCCTCCCTTTTCTTGATTTTTTGCTTCCTCATATCGTAAAATCCCGAAATAACGAAAGGAATAACATGCTGGACACCCTGATCATTGGCGCAGGACAGGCCGGACTCGCCACGGCTTACCACCTCCAAAAAATGGGACTGGACTTTCTGTTGCTGGAAGCAGGAGAAAAACCCCAGGGCAGTTGGCCCACCTGCTACGAAAGCCTGAAGTTGTTCTCCCCAGCCGGGTTTTCTTCACTCCCAGGGTTCTCCTTTCCAGGAAACAAAAGGCGCCATCCCAGCCGAGATGAGGTGAGTCAGTACCTGCAGGACTACGCCCAGCACTTCCAGTTTCCCATCCAGACCTCCAGCACCGTGATCCGAATTGAGCCCCAAGCAAGCCATTTTCAGGTGGTCACCCACACCGGACAAACCCTGTCCTCTCGCACCGTGGTGGTGGCCAGTGGCCCCTTCAACCGGCCCCACCTGCCCCACCTGCCAGGACAGGAGCACTTCAAAGGCCACATCTTGCACAGCAGCCAGTACCAGAGCCCCCACCCCTTCAAAGGCAAACGGATGGTGGTGGTCGGCGCCGGGAACTCTGCCCTGCAAATCGCCCTGGAACTTTCCCACCAGGCCTCCGTCACCCTGGCCACCCGGGAAAAGGTGCGTTTTGCCCCGCAAAGGATCCTGGGGTTGGATTTTCACCATTTTCTGGCCCTGATGGACTCCATCCCCCTCGGGCACCTCCTGCCGCTCGGGAACAGCCGTCTGGTGTTGGACGGCGGGCAGCACCAGACGGCCCTGAAGTTTGGTCAAATCCGGCACCAAAAAATGTTCCAGCACTTCACCGAAGATGGGGTGTGCTGGGAGAACCGGGAAACCGAACAGGTGGACGGGGTCATTTTCGCCACCGGGTTCCGCCCGAACCTGCCGTTTCTGGAGGGCACACCTGCTCTGGATGCCCACGGTCAGCCCTTGCATCGCCACGGCATCAGCACCACCCTCCCGGGTCTTGCTTTCGTAGGCCTCCCCGGGCAGCGTTCCATGGCTTCCGCCACCCTCCGGGGGGTGGGCCGGGATGCACGGGTGGTCGTTCAGCACCTCAAATCCCACCTCCGGCACACACAGCCCCAGCCCCTTCCGTTATAGTGCCCCCATGACCGTTCCCCTTCCCACGCCAAAAGAAACCCAGGGGGAAACCCTGGAGCACATGGCGCAACTCTTCAAGGCCCTCTCGGACCCGATGCGCCTCAAAATCCTCCTGCACCTGCGCACCCTCACCGGTCAAGATCTGGTGTCCTGCTGCGCCCAGCCGGGGCAGGTGTGCGCCTGCGATCTGGAGGAGGTCACCGGGCTCACCCAGCCCACCGTCAGCCACCACATGAAAGTCCTCACCCAGGCCAAACTGGTGCGGGGTGAGAAAAAAGGCAAGTGGATGTATTACGCCATTGACCCCAGAGGGGCGGAGAGCATCCAGCTTTTCCTGCCCCACATCACCCTGACCTGACCCTGACCTGTTACCCTGCACTGTGGGAAATTGGACACCCAAAAAACAGCGGCCCAGAAAAGGACCGCTGTTTTTTATTGGAGGTCAGAACAGGCGGATCAGCAAGTACGCCAGAGCAGCAATCAAGCCCGAGACGGGCAGGGTGATCACCCAGGACAGGGCCATGTCGCGCACCACACCCCAGTTCACGGTGCGCACCCCTTTTTGCATTCCGGATCCCAGAATGGCTGAGGTGGCCACGTGGGTGGTGCTGACCGGCAGGCCGTACACGCTCGCGGCGTACACCAGACCCACCGTGGACAGGGAACTGGTCAGGCCACCAATGGGGCTGAGTTTGGTCACCTTGTGGGCCAGCAGGTGGGTGACGCTCAGGCCCTTGACGTAACTTCCCACGGCCATGGCCACGGTGATCAGCAAGAACAGGGCCAGCAGGTGTTTTTCCACATCGAAGTGCCCGGCTGTGAGCAGGAAGAAGGTGATGGCCACAATTTTGGGGGTGTCGTTCATGCTGCGCACAAAACAAATCCCTCCGGTGGTCAACCAGGTGGAGCCTTTGGCAAAGCGCTCGGGGACTTTCACGGCAGAGAGCAAAACCGTGAGCACCAGTCCGAAAGTCAATCCCAGCAGGGGGCCAAGCAGCAAAGGTGACACCACTTTCTTGGCCACCCCATCCCACAGGATGCCCTGGGTGCCAAAACCGATCATGCCGACGGCCACGATGGAGCCCACAATGGCGTGGGTGGTGCTGACCGGCAGGGAGAAACGGGTGGCGAACGCCACCCACAGGGATGCCGCGAGGGCAATCGCGAGGGTCATGCTGACCGTGACGGTGCTCTCTGGGGCCACCAGTCCCGAGGTAAAGACTTTCAGCACTTTGGAGGACAGGTAAATCGAGACCACACTGCCGGCGATGGTGGTCAGGGTGCCGTAGAGCAGGGCCCCGCGGTCACTGGTCAGTCCACCAGCAACGAGCGGAGCGATGCCCTTTGCCACGTCGTTCCCGCCGTTCTCGGCGGCCAACCAGGCCACCAGAATGAGTCCGAGCACGATGGCTGTGGGCATGGACAGCAGGCCGAAAATGCCTCCAATGAGCAGGGTGGACAGCACGGCGATGCCGAGGCCGGTGAGGGGGTGGGCGGTCCAACTGGATTTCTTGGGATCGTTCGGAACGGCTTGTGGGGTGTCCTGGGTGCGTTCGAGCATTTACTTTTCTCCTTGGATGACCTGTGCTGTGGTCAAACTTTGACGCTTGGTGGTGTTCTCCCAGGGGAACTCCGGGCGTCCGAAGTGGCCGTAGGCGGCGGTTTGGGCGTAAATGGGACGTTCAAGTTGCAATTCATGGATGATCTGGGCAGGGCGGGCATCGAAGTGCTGTTCCACCCAGTGGGCGAGGTCCAGATCGCTGACTGTTCCGGTGCCGTAAGAATCCACCCTGAGGGACACCGGACGGGCTTTGCCGATGGCATATGCAATTTCCACCAGAGCCTTGTCAGCAAGGCCCGCAGCCACGAGGTTCTTGGCGATGTAACGGGCGTAGTAAGCAGCGCTGCGGTCCACTTTGGTGGGGTCTTTGCCCGAGAAGGCACCCCCTCCGTGTGGGACAGCTCCGCCGTAGGTGTCCACGATGATCTTGCGTCCAGTGAGGCCCGCGTCGGCGTAAGGGCCACCCAGAATGAAACTGCCCGAGGGGTTGATGAAGTACTGGGTGTGCTGGGTGGAAAGGCCCTCTGGAATCACCGGGAGCACCACCTGCTCGATCACGTCCCGTTCGATCTGGCTTTGCAGAACTTCACTGGAGTGCTGGGTGGAGACCACCACGGTGTCCACCGCATGGGGCAGCAGGCGACCAGCGACCTCGTGGTACCGCAACGTCACCTGGGCTTTGCCGTCCGGTCTCAGGTAAGGCAGGGTGCGGTTTTTGCGGAGTTCTGCGAGTTTGCGGGTGATGCGGTGGGCAATGGCCAGAGGTGCAGGCATCAACTCTTCGGTTTCGTTGGTGGCGTAACCGAACATCAAACCCTGGTCTCCAGCTCCACGCTGGGAGAACACGCTGGTGTCCCCATTTCGGGCTTCCCAACTGCGGTTCACGCCAGAGGCAATCTCGGGGGATTGGCTGGACAGGAGGGAGGTCACCCCGACCTGCTCGGGATCCATGCCGAAACTGGCCTCGTCGTAACCGATGTCCCTGAGGGTGTCCCGGACCAGCCGTGCGGTGTCCACGTATCCCCGGGTGGTGACTTCACCGGCAATGGTGACGAGTCCCCGCCCGAGCAGGGTTTCTGCCGCCACCCTCGATTGGGGGTCTTGCATGATCAAGGCATCCAGGATGCTGTCGGAAATGCGGTCTGCGACTTTGTCGGGGTGGCCTTCGGTGACGGATTCAGAGGTGTACAGACGGAAGCGCTTCATTCAAACCTCCGTGACGATGCGGTGCACCGGGGTGGGGTAACCGGGACGGAAAGCTGCAAGGTCCCCCACTTCGGTGGTGGTCTGGCAGGTCTCATCGGCGTACTGGATGGAAATCTGGATCAGTCGCACCAGGTCATCCGGGCTGGCCTCGGCTCGGGCGTTGATCAAGGCACTCACCCCATCGCTGCTGCCGGTGTGCTGCACGTCATAGCGGTGGCTTCCGTGGGTGCTGACCAGGCTGGCTTTGGTGTGACCCAGCACGTCGCTGAGCTGGATTTTGATGTGCCCGACGATGGTGTTGTTGCGCTGGATGCCGTGCTTGAGGCACTCAAAGAAAGTCTCACTCCAGGTGTGGGGATGGAAGCCTCCCTCGGTGGGCTGGATCTGGGCAGTGATGTTCACCCAGCCCAGCAGGGCTTCGGCATCGGCGTAGGTGTCGTAATCCACATCCAGACTGTGCCCGGGCAGCAAGCTGGTGTTCAGGTCCGTCCACACCGAGAGCAACTCGGGCAGTCCCTTGCGGGTCACCGAAGAAAAAGCCAGCACCGTTGCCTGTGGGGCGAGGACCTGCACCTGGGCTTTGAGGTCTTCGATTTCAGCGTCGGTCAGCACATCCTGTTTGGAGATGGCCACCACCTGGGCTTCTTCGAGTTGCTTGGCAAACAGGTACTGCAGTTTGGTGCCAATGATTTTTTTCATGTCCTGGTAACGCTGGGCGTCCAGCAACACAGTGTACGGTGCGACTTCGAAACGGTCCTGGTGGAACTGTTGCAACGGGCGAATCACGGTGGCCATCAGGTCGGTGCAACTGCCCACCGCTTCGGCCAGAATCACCTCTGGTTGGTGTTCGGCCACCAGGGTTTCAATGGTCTGCATCAGGTCTTCAAACTTGCAGCAAAAGCACCCCCCGGTGACTTCACCGGCGGTGACGTTGCGGGTTTCGCTCAAAGCCCGGTCGACCAGACCGTCCCCCTGATCGTTGGCGATGTACACCGCCTTGATGCCCTGCTCCCGCAAAGCCTCGATGGTGGTGATGGCGGTGGTGGTCTTTCCGGCCCCCAGGAACCCACCCAGAGTGATCACTTTGATTTTGGACATGACAGGTCTCCTTCAACTTCAAAAAAGTCCGACAATCCCGTTGTGGAATTGTCGGCAAGCGTGAAATTCAGCGTTTCACAGCGGAAATCAGGTAGTAGCCGATGCCGTCTTCCAGGAACTGGTGGGATTCGGGTTTCTCCCGTTTGAAGTCCTCATACTCCTGACGGTAGGTTTCGTTCTCTTCACGCATTTGCTGGTAACGGTGGTTTTTGTCTTCGGTGAAGTTTTCAATCTTGAAATCCACAAACCCGAGGTTTTCCAGCGCCAGCATGTTTTCACTCATGGGGACGCTGCCTGCACGGCAACCGCTCACCAGGGTCAGGTCGTTTTTGATGACGTCAGGGACGGGACGGTATGCCACGAAGTCGGTGTACACGAACACCCCTCCCACAGCCAGCACCCGGTACACTTCCGAGAGGGCCTGCTGGCGGTCTGGCACCAGGTTGTAAACGCACTCCGAGTACACGAAGTCAAACTGGCCGTCCATGTAAGGGAGTTCTTGTGCATCGGCAGTGAAAAACCCCACTTTGCGGCGCAGCACATCACCGAGGCTGGCAGCACGCTCCTTGGCCCGTTTGATCATCTGGGTGCTGAAATCCACCCCAATGAACTGCAAGCCCCGGGTGTGCTCATCGACGAGTTCCAGCAGGGTGGTGCCCATCCCACAACCAATGTCGAGGATGCGGACTTTGCTGCTGGAGAGCACCATGTCTTTGATGCGCTGCGTGGGACCCGAGGGGGAGAACTTGTCGGTGCCCGCAAGGTAGTTGGGGTCCATTTCGGCAGCGGCAGCATCATAAAAGTCACGGATGGCCTGCATCTGGGGGCTGAGGGCTTCATTCTCTTCGGAGCAGCAAGGAACGGTGTTGGCAGCATTTGCAGTGGTCATGGGTGTTTCCTTTCGTTCAGGTCAGTTGGGGTGGTTTGACGGTGAGTTGGAGGTCCTGCAGGACCTGATGGGCGACGGTTAGGGCACTCTGGTCAGGTGTACCGTGGCAGATGAAGTACCCCAACCGGTCGTAATTGCTGGTGCTTTGCTTCACTGTGCGGCCCGGCAGGTGGGTGAGGTGCCAGCCGACCACCTGATCGGAGTGTTCCAGGGCTTCCGGTTGGTAATCGAACACGCCAGACGCTTCAGCCACCAGAAAACGGGCCATGGCTGAGGGGGCGCGGGGCAGATCCGGCAGGTGGTCCCTGAGGGTTCCCCCGAGGTGCAGGTGCAGGGAGAGCTGCACCAGGTGGGTGCCGGTGACATGATGGACCAGTTCGTGGATGTGGTCCCCGCCAACCCGGCTGTTCACTTCGATGATCCTCGGGCCTTGTGGGGTGAGTTTCACTTCGGTGTGGGTGACGGTGTCTTGAATGCCCAGAGCGTTCAGCACATCGACCACCAGTTGCCCGATGGCTTCTTGATCCTGTGGGTTCAGCGCAGCAGGCACCAGATGCCCGGCTTCGATGGCTCCCACGGTGTGCTTCTCGGTGATGGCAACGATGCGGGTCTCGCTCTGGTCACTGGCGGCTTCCACGCTGTACTCGGGGCCTTCCAGAAATTCTTCCAGCAGGATTTCACGGTCAAAGGGCTGGTTGACCCAGTTCTGCCCTTGCGAGCGGATCCGTGAGACGGCCTCCCACACCTCTTCCATGGTTTCGCATTTCTGCACCAGGTTGCTGCCTGCATCATTGGCGGGTTTCACGATGACAGGCAAGGTGAGGTTGGGCAGCACCTTGAGGGCCTCGGCAGGGGAGGTGACCACCCGGTATTCGATGGGACTCAGGTGGTGCTCCTGGAGCACTTTGCGGGTGAGCACTTTGCTGCCGGACTGCTCGGCGGCTTTGACGGACATGCCGTGCGAAATCCCGAGATGTTCGCGCATTTTGGCAGCAAGGGTCAGGCGGTACTGGTTGATGGTGAACACCGTTTTGATGTGGTGGCGTTCCCGCACCCGTTCCAGAGCCTGGAAGGCTTTTGGTTCATCGTTGAGGTCCACTTCGATGGGCCAGTCAACCAGCAGGGCGTCTTGCAGGGTGATGTGGGGGTTGAGCAGCACCACCGGCAGGTTGAAGGTGAGGATGGTTCTCAGGTCATCGGTGAGGTCACGGCGTCCCAGCACCACAATGGCGTCTGTTTTCATGGGTTTCACCTGCAGCAACTGGATTCGGCCACTTCGGTGACTTGCAGCTGGCCGTACTCTCCGAGCACCCGGCGGGTGTGCTGGGCCACCACCAGAGCGGTCACCTGTTCGATTTCAGCGGTGGTGATGCCTTCGTTTTTGGCCCTGAGCACCGCTTGACGCACCTCTTCCATGTTGTGGCTGGCGATGGCAAGGGTGAGTTGGATCAGGGCCTGTTCGCGGAGGGGAAGGGTGGTGGAGGTGAGGGCTTCGTTGATGAAATGCTGGTACTGGTTCTGGGTGGTTTCGGGCATTTTCAGCATGTTTTTTTCTCCGTCAGCTCAGCACTTCAATCAGCACTTGAGGCAGCAGCGCTTGAAGACCCCATCTTCGAGGGGGGTGAGGCTGGCCTGGTACAGTTCATCCACCCAGGGATCCTGGTGCTTCCAGGTGTAGTGGAATTCGTGCTCTTCGAGTTGCATCTGCTGGACTTCTCTGGTTTGCAGCAGGGGGCTGCCTTTGTAGATTGACAGGCGGGTTTCAAACTGGATCGGGTCAACAATGTCTTCCAGACCCACTTTTTTGATCCATTCGTGAAACAGAGACAGGTCGGAAACGTCAATCCATGGGTTGTACATGATGAACGTCGGGTTGAGTTTGATGCCACTCTTTTGCATCACCCTCAGGGCCTGTTCGGTTTGCTCCATGGTGATTTCTTTGTTGAAGATGCGCAGGATGTCTTCTTTGGGAAATTCCAGAGCGGAGGTGATGATCCTGACCCCGAGTGTTTCGAGCTCTGGGATGAGGTGCTCGTTCTCGAGGATGTGGTCCACCCGGGTGGTGATGTCGTAGGTGAGACTGGGGAAGCGGCTGTGCAGTTCGCGCAGGATCTGGATGCCGTGGTGTTTGGCGTTGAACCAGTCGGCATCAATGAAGGTCAGGTGGGTCATGCCCATCTTCATCAGGTTCTGCACGTCCTCCACCACCACTTCGAGGGGAATCAGGCCGACTTTGCCGTCATAGGCGGCGTACACCGAGCAGTACATGCACTTGTGGTGGCATCCCCGGGCCATTTCGGTGCTGCCCACCACCTGTTCGGCTCCAAGCAGTTTGTTGATTTGCAGGTTCGGGTATTTTTTCAGGTCGGGCAGCACAGTGCGGTCCGGGACTTTGAAGTGCTTGCGGTTGATGACCGGGCTGACTGTACCTTGCAGGGTGAGGGTGTTTTCGTTGGCCAGTCCGGGAATGACGGGGTGCTGGGTTTTGCCGCTGAGCTGTTCGATCAGTTGCAGCAGGGGTTCTTCCCAGTCGCCACTGATGGCGGAGTCACCGTATGGCCCAACCAGTCGGCTCTGGTGGATGGTGGCGTGTTGCCCGATGAAGGTGATGTGGGCGTCTTTGTTGAGTTCCCTGACCCGCCGGGCAACTTCAATGCCGGGGTGCACGGCGTCGAAGAGGGGCAGGGAGATCACCACCAGCTCGGGGGTCCTCAGTTTGTCTTCGTTGACCCCTTCGACATAGGTGTCGAGGATGGTGACGGGGTATCCGGCGTCTTTGATGGTGCGGGCTGCGGATGCCAGTGTGATGGGTTGGTATCCGCCTTCGTAGACGGACACGAGGAGTGTGTTCAGCATTGTGGTCTCCTGGGGTGCAGTGGGATGCGAATACCGTGAAGTTTTATACAGGGAATTTACATAGACATACTTCAATGCGTCCATAGACTTGTCTAGATCCAGTCTAAATTTCGTTACATTCGAATTGTGGTCCAGGGCAAGTTTCGTCCCACATGGCAAAGATCGTTTATAAGGGAAAACCCCTATTTGACATGGATTCAGCAATCCAGATGATGGGAAGCAAGACCCTGATGCTGCCGTGTCAAGATGGCAGAGATGTAAAGAAAGCAAGGGTTTTCCCTTGGTCAAAACAAGGGATTCAATGTATACAAATTTCGTTTCGCGAATAAAAATACAGACCAATGCATTTGTTCCCGGAGGAACCATGACCACAGCCACCCACACACACCACCAACCCTTCCTCGAGCAATACCACAGCCACCCCAGGGAATACCTGCAGAACATTCAAAATGTGCTCGAACAACACCTCAAAGACGGCACCCTCCACACCAAAGAACGCCTGATCGTCACACCCCCGGTGCTCACCTCCATGCAACACCAGGAACTCAGGCACATCCACCAGACCCTCAACACCCTGCTGTTCTCCCTCCAGGACCGCCTCTTCGGAGGCAGCCACCAGAAACTTGCCCGGTACGCTGGATTCAGCGAACAAATCACCGAACTCTTTCTCGACCCACACAACGCCCAGCACAACCGCACCTTCCTGCGCGGTGACCTCTACCACACCGAGGACGGCTGGAAACTCACCGAACTCAACGTCGGAAGCGCCATTGGCGGACACCACATCGACCACATCTTTCGCTCCCTCGACCAGACCCCGGCATTCCAGAGCCTCAAAGCCCACCAGCAGCGGTACGAATCCGCATGGCTGTGGGCCGAGATGGTGAAGGGATTCTTGCAAGACCACCACAAACCCCAGGGGCAAACCGCCATTTTTGACACCCAGGACAGCGTGGACAAATACCTCCACATGTACAGCCCGCATGCCCACGACCTCACCGAAAAACATGGCATTCCCGCTCAGGTGTGTGCTCCCAGAGACCTCACCTTGCAAGAAGATGGACTGTACGCCGGAAGCACCAGACTGGATTTCATCTACCGGTTTTTCAACCTGCTGGACATCCTGCACAGCCCCAGAGACGTCAAGCTGGTCATCGAAGCCTGGCAAAAAGGCCTGATTCAAATGCCGGTGGACTTCCGCACCCGCATGTACGGCTCCAAAGCCATGCTTGCCCTGATGAGCGACCCCAGAAACCACGGGCACTTCACCGATGAAGAAATCAAAGTGATCGAAAACCACCTGCCGTGGACCCGCATGCTCACCGAAGAGAACCTCCCCGAAGCCCAAAAACTGCAAGGCGAACTGGTGCTCAAACCCACCGATGGTCTTGGTGGACTCGGGGTGATCTTCGGACAGGACCTCACCCCACAAGCCTGGCAGCAAACGCTCATCGAACGCCTTAAATCCAGCGAGAGACACGTCCTGCAAAAACAAATCAAACCTTCACAAGGCCAGCTGGTCGCATGGTCCCCCCAAACCGGATTTCAGGAGGACAGCTTCAACCTGCTGTACGGGGCCTTCATGATGAACGGCACTTTCAGCGGTGCCTTCCTGCGGGCCAGCCCGGCCAGTGGCAGCAAAATCATCAACTACGCCAACGGCAGTTTCCTCAGCCCGGTGTACTTCGAAGGCCAACCCTGATGGGCTTCAGGGCTGTCTGGCAGCACCAACCCAGCCGCAATTACGTCAGTGGTCTGTTCCTCAGCAGCATCGGCGATGGGGTGCAATTCATCGCCAACAGCTGGCTGGCCCTGCAACTCACCGGGTCCGCTGCCGGAGTGGGATGGGTGTTGTTCTTCTCCAGCATCCCCACCGTGTTCCTCTCACCGTTCATGGGCGTGTACGTGGACCGGCTCAACCGCAAAAACATCGCCGTCACCATGGACATCGTGCGGGCCCTGATCATCCTGATGGTGCCGGTGCTGTACTGGACCCACGGTCTGCAACCCTGGCACATCTACTTGATGTCGTTCATGGTGGCCTTCTGCGACAAGGTCTTTCAGCCCGCCACCCGCGCCATGGTGCGCGACGTGATCCCCAAAGAGCAACTCCTGCACACCAACTCCGCTGCATCCATCGCCGGGCAACTCGGCACTGGGCTGGGGGCCACCGTCTCCGGCCTGCTGATTGCAGCAGTGTCTGCACCTGCTGCCATGGTGCTCAACAGCGTCAGTTTCCTGCTTTCTGCAGTGTTCCTCGCGCAACTCCAGTACCACCGCAGTCAGGCGCCGGTGCTGGCCAAAGCCACCTTCAAAAAAGACCTGCTGGACGGCTTCTCATACATCCAAAACCACAAAAACATCATCACCGTTTACATCATCAATGCCTTTCTGGTGATGAGCCTCTACACCGTCAACGTGCTGCTGGTGCCCTTCACACGCCACCAACTCCACCTTGGACCCGAGGCCGCCGGGTACATTGACGCCACTTTCGCCCTCGGGGCGGTGCTCGGCGGGGTGTTCATCCCCAAAATGGTCCAGCAGAAAGGCCGCGGAATGGTGATGAGCGCCGGACTGATCACCATGGCCTTCAGCCTGCTGCTGTTCTCACAGGCGGGCACCCTGTGGATGGCCATGGTCGGGTATTTTTTCATTGGGCTGTCTTTCTCGGTGTACTCCCTGTTTGTCACCGTGGCACAAGAGCAGGTGCTGCCCGAGTTTCAGGGCCGGGTGCATGCCACCTTCAACACCATGTTCGGCCTGCTATCGCTGGTGATTTACCTCGGGATGGGTCACCTCAGCGACGTGCTCTCCGAGAGGTACCTGTTTGTGTTCCTCGGGGTGCTGGTCGGCGTGGCCAGTGTGTGGTCCAGGGTGACCCTGGTGCGCAAAATGCGACTTGAAACAGTTTGACCACACAAACCCCCCGATGTTTCATCGGGGGGTTTGTGTTTCTCTGGAATGTTCTGGAATGTTTCAGTCACCAGCGGCCAGAGCGGCCGGTTGGTTTTTGCTTTTCTGTGCCCACCACACGGTCAGGCAGGCCAGCAGGGACAGTCCTGCCATCAACCAGAGCACCGGGGTGTAGCCGTGCCACACCGAGTAGAGCACCCCGATGAACACCGGGAACAGGGCTTTGGGCCACGATGACATCGCCACCATGGTGCCGTTGATCACCCCGTAGGATTTGCTGTCAAACAGTTCTGCAATCACGCTGGCCCGGGCAAGGGTGGCTGCCCCGTTGCTCATGCCCAGCAGCACCACAAACGTCCACAAGCCCACAAGGCCGGGAACGTTCAGCAGCACCAGCAGGGCGAGACCTTGCAAGAAGATGGTGACGATGGTGAGGGTCAGGGTGGGCATTTTGTTGCTGAGGGGAGCAAAAATGGCCCGTCCGGGAAGCGCCATCAAACCCAGACCACCTGCTGCTGCAGCCACCATTCCGCTGGAAAATCCGCGTTCGGTCAGCAGCGGCACCATGTGCGCCCCGAGGGCCACCACGTTGCAGGCCAGCAGGGTGAAGCCCACCGTGAGCCACCAGAACACCGGGCTTTTCAGGGCGGTTTTTCCGTTCAGGGTGGGGGTAGCCTGGGTGGATGTGGAAGACTCCTCGGGAAGGCCATCGACGGTGAGACCGAGGTCCTCTGGCCTGCGGCGCACCACCAGGAAGTGAGGAAGGATGGTGCCCAGACCCAACACCACCCCGAGCACCTGCAGGGCTTCACGCCAGCCGAGGGTGTCGCGCAACCAGGTGGCTGTGGGGATGAAGACGGTGCTGGCCAGTCCGGCAATCAGGGTGATGGTGAGGAAGGCTTTGGAGCGGTTTTTCTTGAACCATTGGGACACCACCGTGAAAGTCACTTCATAGAGCACGGCTCCCCATGCGAGGCCCATCAGGGCCCACAGGAGGTAATACAGGTACAGGTTGTGCACGTTTGCCCACAAGAACATCAAGAGGGTCCCGAAGATGCTTCCAGCGGTCATCAAGAGCCGTGCTCCGTGGCGGTCCACCCACTTGCCGAGCAGCGGGGCAATCATGCCGGAAACGAGCAGGGCGATGGATGCCCCCAGGCTGGTCTGGGCGCGGCTCCAGCCGAGTTCGTGCTCCATGGGTTCCACGAACACGCTGAAGGTGTAATAGAGGATGCCGTAGGAGAGGATGTTGGTGATGGCCAGGGTGTAAACGATGCGCCAGCCGTAAAAGTTTTTCATGGGTCACTCCGCATGGCAGGGTTTGAGGTGCTGGAGGAGGTGGATGGCAGACTCCAGGACGTGGGTGTTGACGGTGTAGTACATCCAGCGGCCCTGTTTCTGGCTGCACACCAGTCCGGCCTGGGTGAGGACTTTCATGTGGTGGCTGACGGTGGGCTGGGTGAGTCCGGTGTAGCCTTCGAGGTCGCAGGCGCAAATCTCTGGGCCACAGCAGTTGTCTTTCGGTGGATGGGCAATGAACCCCAAAATTTTGAGGCGCATGGGGTCTGCGAGGGCTTTCAAGATGCCCACAGTCCCGTCGGTGTGAAGCAGGTCAGGAGGAGCGGATTCCAGAGGGATGGGGGTGGCCATGGTAGGAGTATATTTTCTCAGATCGATCAAGTTCAATGCGTTATTCCCCTAGTGCAGTTTCACCAATGATGTTGGTGGATCTTCTCTGGAAGAGGACCACAATCACACCCTCCCATGTGACCCCACACCAGATGGGTTTGGTGTGGGTGTCCCATTGTGGGTTTTTCGGGGCATCCACATGCCTTGGGCGACATGCATCTCTGTGCCGAGTATACATTGACATTTGTCTATGTGTTGTGTACAGTGAACCCATGAGCCCGACTGTGCCCCTTGTGCAACTCGACACCACCTTTGATGCTGCTGAACTGGAAAAAGAACAGCTGGAGCAGGTGGCCTGGGTGTTCAAGGCCCTGTCGGACCCCATGCGTCTGAAGATCCTGCTTTTCTTGCACCGCCCCGGCGATCAATGCTGTGGTCCGGAAACCTGTGCTTGCGACCTGGAAGAGGTCACCGGACTCACCCAGCCCACCGTCAGCCACCACATGAAGTGCCTGATCTCCGCAGGACTGGTCTCTGGGGACAAGCGGGGCAAGTGGATGTACTACCGGATCAACCCTTCAGGAGTGCAGTTTGTTCAGCGGTTTTTGCCCCGTGTGGGTGGTTGAACACCCCTCTTTTTTTGCTCAGATACATTGATATGAATCAATGTATCAGTCAGGAGTTCCCATGATCCAGATTCAAGAACACCTCACCACCAGCCGTTTCCTCAAAGTCCTCGAAGAGAAGAAAGACCTGCCATTGGTTTTTCACCTTGGCAACGGCAAAATCGTTCCGGTGGGCTACCACGTCACCGAAATCAAAGCCGTGACGTTCGAAACGGTGGACTGCGGAGGCCAGACCAACACCTGGAAAGACACCATCGTGCAGCTCTGGAGACCCGAGACCGAAAAAGACGACCAGCACATGACTGCAGGCAAATTCCTGAAAATTTACGGACAGGTGGCCTCCCGGGTCAACATCTCTGGAGATGCCGAAATCAAATTCGAATACGGCGATGACGGCCAGCCCGCGGTGCATTTTGAAGTTGCTGACCTTCGCTTGTCAGACGGACAACTGCAAGTCCACTTGGACTGGGTGGGTGTGCGGTGCAAAGCTGCAGATCGGGCCCGTGAAGCGGCCTTGCTCAGCAACACCCCCACCAACGCCTGCTGCGGTCCCACCAGCACCACCGGAACAGGTGGATGCGGCTGCTGAACGAACCTCCAGAGCCACAAGGCCACCCCACGGGGTGGCCTTCTCACCTTCTCACAGGGCAGGGTTCACTGGAAATCGTGGGTGTCAAGAAAACGGGTGAACAGTTCCAGCTTGGAGGGTTGCCCGTTTGGCCTTCGGAAACCCACCCGGGTGCCTGTGTGCCACGGGATGGTGGTTTTGGGATCGGTGCAACCACTCACCATGCTGTTCGAAGTGCCCCTCAGGTCGAATTGCAGCACGAACACCAACCCCTCTTTCACCGCGTCCATGCCCCCTGCGTTCCTCAAGCTTTTCCAGAGGGGTCCATCCTCACCCGGAGTTCCCGAATCAATCCGCCCAACTGAAAACTTCTGTGGTCCACCCTCGCCTGCACCACCTGAATCCCGGCTTGTTCCAGCTTCAACACCCGCAAAGAGGGGCTTTCTGTCACCGACAGCAACACCACCGCCAGTTGGCATTTGTGAAAAAACACATCCACCCTCACCCCATTCACCTCAAAGGATGCCTCGGGCTTGTGGTCCTGAAAAGCCGCCATCAACACCTCCACCACCTGCTTTTCTGCAGGCAAGTGCATCCGCTGGGGCTGCCCATGCCCACTCATCTCGCCCACCTGTTGCAGCAAAATCGGCAGGTCCTGCAAATGCACGGCTGGCACCCTGCGTCCCTTGCGTCCATCGGACATGTTGAACTGTTTGTGGATGTGAGGAACCCCTTCTGTCCCATACCGGGCAAGGAGTTGCTTCCAGAGTTGCCCCGGTCTGGAGAATCCCATGCTGGCCAGCACCTGATGGACGGACAGGTGGTTATCCCGATCAGGCATGGGAGGCATGGGGTCAGTGTAACCCCGGAGGTCATGAAGAACGGTAAGACCGGGTGCACAAGTCCTGCAAATGCAGGGTTCACTGCACATTCCTTGCGTGACAGGCCTGTTCGGTCCATCTTCTGAGCCGTCCCATCAAGAGGGTTCTGAAGGTGATGCGTTCTTGATGCAGCAGTTTCCCGAGGTGCTGTTCAAGTTGGGCTTCCAGTTGATCCATGCGGGGTTGCTGATCGAGGTACAGGGTGAGTTGCAGGTGCTCTGCACGTTCAGGCCAGTGTTCCTCTGGCAAGGTCGGCTGAATCTGGAAGTGCTCGGCTTGCTGTTCCAGCACCTGTAGCCTTGCAGGATCCATGCTGCGCCCCCGACCCATCAGCGGGCCTCGGGAGATGGGGCTGCAGAAGCAGGATGCCCTCGGGCCATCCACTGCTGGTGCTCAAATTGCAGCTCCAGCAGAAGTTTCATGCTGATTCCCCAGCAGTTCTGGAGTTTCAGGGCCATCTCTGCCCTCAGGGGGGTGGTGTCGTTCAGGATCTGCCGGAGCACTTCCTCGGGGCAATCCAGTTTCTGGCTGAGCCCTTCAGGGGTTTCTGCTCGGGTGTGCAGCTCAAAAGTCAAATGCTGACCGATCGACACGGGGGTGCCGTGCCTGTGGGCATCCGGGTTTTGCATGTTTGTGGGTCCTTCCTGTCACGCGGGCTGCGGGGTGTCCCGGTGACCGGTTGGCCAGAGGGATGGAAGCATGCCTTAAGGGTGAAGGAAACGTGCCAATGATTCGTTCAATTGGGAGGTAAGACACCTGCAAACATTTTACACTCTGGTTGTGATGGGACGGTGGCAATCATGAAGCTGCACGGCGGGCTGAGGTGCAAGGAACCAGAACAGCATGACGCGGGAAGAACATGCAATCGATCTGCGGGCAGCAGGGGTTCACCCTCTCCCTTGTTGATGTTCGCCAAAAGCACTGCAGGTGCTTTTGGCTGAGCAACGCGAATGGAACGGTCAGGACACCCAGACCACCTACAGTTCTTTGTGGGTAGATCAATAGAGGGAATCACCTCAAAAAGGGTTCCAAGGACTTGACGGTTCATCTTGTGGCCTTGAAGACCCGCGACTTCAGTCGTGGGAGGAAAAGACCGCGCCCCATAGGGGCGGTTGAAGCGGAAGCTCTTGTTGTTTTTCATTCATATATGAAGTTGACCATCAGCGCCATGCAGGCAAGTACCCGAGTCGGCCCAGCAGCACGTTGTCAAGGGCCGAGAGGCGTTTCACCAGATTGAACTGCTGAAACACCATCCCAATGCTGCGCCGGGTGAGGAGCACCTCTTTTCTGGTGGCCTGCCTGAGGTTCACATGGCCCACCTGCGACCGAACGTGGGTTCAATCAGGCCGTTGATCATGCGAAGCAGGGTGCTTTTTGCGGCCCAATGGGACCCATGAACACCGTGAAGTCTCTGGCTTGCACTTCAAAATTCACCTGACTGAGGGCGCGGGTTCCGCTTTTAAAAGTGTGGCTGACCTGCTCAAATCGAATCATGCCTTCCTCCAGCAAAGCAGGGTCAGGGTGCAGTGCATGCACCTCTGGACAGGGATTTCCCTGATTGCTTTTGAGGAGAGGTTAAGGGGAGTGTCAGTTGAGGGTCAGGTTATGCGTATAACCATTCTGGAGTCACACCACTGATTTCATGGAGGCCCACAAGGAAAACAGAATTTTTGCAACGGTCTGAGATGGCATTCGACAGCACGCCGTTCAAAGTCATAAAATTACAGCAAACCAACTGTTCTTGGAGATTCTTGCTTGCCGATCTCTACAGAATGTGTTGAAACCTTGCTTCAATGTCTTGGTCTTTCATTCGCCTTACTCCAACGGAAGTCACTTTGACCGACTTCTACTCAGCGCCCGACAAGTTTGGAGAACAAAAGCTGAAGGCCTTCCGATAAAGCCCGCAATGGTGTTCTGAAGCACTCCAGCAGCAGAGAAATCTCCACCCGAAAGACACTCCGAGCCAACCGACCATGTTTCTTTTTGGAAATCAGACCCCTTTCTCAAGAAAATCCTATTTTGCCTTGGTTTTCATGGTGGATAATGATTTGCTGTTCCTTCGGGGTCTAAAAGGGAGTCTTGATGGCATTTAGTGATATGTACGAGTTGCTTTTTAGCAAGAAGTTTGCCCACTTGTTGCTGCATAAAGAATTCGGTATGGGGGAAGTGTTCGAAATACCTTATTATCCTTATGGGTCCGTCCCTGGGATGATTCCTCTGATGTCGTGGATGGGCATAGGTCCTGTGTACTATGCCTTGTGGATTCCATGGTATTCAGACAGAACCCCCTACTTTGTGGTGTCTCATTTATGTGAATCTTATAAAGTTAAAAGGATTGCAAATACAGAAGAGGAATTTATCAAATATTTATTATTTGAAATGCTGGATCTAGGGATAAATTTTGATATTTTAGAAAATCTTGCTAATAACTTTGGTATTTTTAATATTAAAGATCTTATCTCTTATTATTCGAAATATGGTCATCCCAATGAGGTTAAAGGGCCAAATTTTGAAAACACCAAAGAGATTCTGCTGGGCTCGAATAAAAATAGCGATCTACATGATCTTGCTGGATTAGAGGTCGAGGAAAATAAAATTGAGCAACTTTTTAATTTAAATAAACCAGCTTGGCTGACAAATGAAAACAAATTAGAGTTATATAATCATTACATTAAGCAAGGAAATATAAAGTATGCATGGTTGACTCTGAACTCCGAAGGGTGGTTGTTTTCTGATGCAAGAATTGCTGTTGCTCAGATGCTAAATATTATACAAGATGATGTTTTTAATCTTCAGCTGTCGAGTTGGCTAGAAGACAATAAGGAAATGATTGGTGGTTACTGATTTATATTATTTATTGATTGTGTAATTAAATATAGATATTTGCGTTGAGTGGCTGTTGGCAAATTAAGCAAGACAAGTGTGGTTTATGATTTTAGATTTACAAATTCAGTAATACACAATCTCTCGCGTGGTCTTTGTTCCCAAATTGGATGATCTGACAATCCAGTTGCCCTTGAGGTCCAATTGGTAATTATATTTTATTTTTGCTCCTTGATTTGTTATGATTTCAAACGTAAAGCCATCTTTATAAGTGGTTTTCACCAAATAATTTGGAGAGAACATTTTAAACTGGGCTTGGATTAATTCATCGTTCTTGTACTCGAATTCTGTAATCGAAGAAATGGTGTTTCGTCCGTTTGAGACCTCATAAGTGACGTATTCCTTGAGTTTTCCATAATCATTGTATTTCATTTCTCCAATACTGATGAGGTTCGTTTTTTGATCATGTTTCTCTGTGCGGACCAGATTCATTTTTTCAAATTTTTCAATCAGAATGTAGTTCTGACCATCTTCTCGAATCGGTCTTTCAAAAATCAAGAAATCAGTACCCTGTTGTTTTAATTTGCGTTCTTCAAGGCTTCGAAGATCAATGCCGTACTGGTTGAATTTGATGAGTTGACAAGATTTTCCCTTGCACTCACGAATGCTTTTGACTTTGCCTTTCAGCTCAAATCCAGACCAACTGCTTGCACCCAAATTTTCGTGATTTTTTGGAGCGGATTGAGAGAATGCATTTCCCATCACCAGCAAAACCATACAGATGAGACTTTTCATGTGTCCCATTGTAATGGATGGCCTGTGCTTCCATTGCACCCCTCGAGTGAACAGCAGACTTCCCCTCCATCACCTGATCCAGCATGCTGATCAACCGATGTCGCGGACAATCAGTTCCCTGGTGAACTCCACCACCCGTCCCGGACCCTGAAACCCAGAGAGCCTTTCCAGCAGCATGCCCATGATCGCCTCAATGCTGTCTCCTCGTGCACGCTGGATGGATGTCAGGCGGGGCCGGACCAGTTTACACTCTGGGATGTCATCAAAACCCACCAGAGCAAGGTCCTCTGGTACCCGGAATCCCGCGTCCTGCAAATTGGAGGTGTTTCATCGGCGGGTTTCACAGCTTACACAGTGTACGGCAAGTCTGCCTGTAGGGTTGCCACACGCCCACTTGCCCGCAAATCCAATGGAAACCAAACCCAGAGCAGCAGGCCGATCTGCTGGCCCATACACCCCTTTCAACAGGTCATTCAGACTCGGGGCGGGCTCTGGAAACACAGGCCATCCCTCCAGTGGGGTCAGAAAGCTTCACTTTTTCTTGACAGGTTTTCCGGTCAACAGTTGCTGGGCTTCCTCTTCTCCCTTTGGAGCGTGCATTCTGGCCCAGTTTGCGGCAGCTTCCACGTCATAATTCACCCGTTTGAAGGTGACACTCCAGAGCCCGGCCTGCTTTTCCAGCAACACCCATTTGGCGGCAGGGTTGCCATCTTTGGGACGGGACACACTGCCAGCGTTCACGAAAGTCTGCCCGCCGATTTGCCGCAGGTGTTCGAGGTGCGTGTGACCCACCACAACCACTCTGGCGTCACGGTGCTCTGCTGTGCGTTCCAGAACCTGTTCATTGCTGGCCCAGTGCTTGCCGTCGAGAAGCAGGGCTTCCCATGGAGATTCAAGGTTCCCATGCCCCAAAAGGACTTCTCCATCCAGCAGGGAGACGACTGTGGGCAGTTCACCCAGCCGTTTCCCTGCCCCCTCGGGCAGCAAAGCATGCAACCATTCCAGGTACGCTTTCTTTTCGGTGACCTCGTCCAGAGGGGTTCCGAGGCGTTCATCGGTGTTGCCCCGAACGGTGGGCACCTTCAAAGCCTGTTGGAGGTCGTATGCCCCTCGGGGGTCTGCTCCGCCAAACACCCCGTCTCCAAGGTTGGCCATCAGGTCCGGGGTGTGCCGCTCGATGTCTTTGAGGACCGCTTCAAGGGCGAAGCGGTTGCCGTGGGTGTCTCCAAAAATGGCGATTCTCATGCTTGTTCTGTTTCGTAGATCCAGCCGAGGATTCTGGCTTCAATCTGGTCCCTGACTTGACGAAATTTCTCCAATTTTTCTTCCGCTGTACCTTCAAACGCTGCGGGGTCTTCGAAGGGCCAACTCAGGCGGGTGCTGACTCCTGGAAAGATCGGGCATTCTTTTTCAGCCCGGTCACACACGGTGATCAGAAAGTGGAAGTTTTCTCCAAGGAAGCCTTTGAGGGCTTTGGCATGGTGTCCTTGCATGCTGATCCCGAGTTCCTCGATGACCTGAAGGGTGAGGGGGTTCAGTTCACTGGGATGAAGTCCTGCGCTTTGCACCTCAAAGCGGTCTGGCTTGTGGTGCCTGAGCAGGGCTTCGGCCATTTGACTGCGGGCACTGTTTCCAGTGCACAGGAAAAGCACTTTCAGTTTACGCATGGTCTTTCTCCTTGAGAGACTCGGCAACAAAGGCCCCGAGCAAAGCCCCGACAAAAGGCCCCAACCAGAACACCCAGTGGTCTGTCCACTGGCCTGAGAACAGGGTTGGCCCAAAGGCACGGGCCGGGTTGAGCATCAAACCTGTCAGGGGTCCAGCTGCGCAAATCAGGGCCGTGATCATCAGGCCAACGATCAATGGGGCCTGGGGGTGGTTCTGGTGGGTGCCCACCCGGAAAATCACGAAGGTCAGGATGGCCGTAAACAGGATCTCCACCCTCAGGCCTGCGTTGAGGTCCAGTCCTGCAAAGAATCCCGGGGTGCCGTAATTCACTTTTTTTGCCGCTTCGGGAAGCAGGCTCTGGAGCGTCCAGACCGCAGATGCAGCCCCCAGCAGTTGCGCAAGGACGTACCCGAAGAAGTCCTTGACCGGAAGCCTGCGGGTGACCAGAAAGGCAAAACTGACCGCAGGATTGAAATGCGCCCCGGAGATGCTGCCCACACTGTAGGCCATGAACATCACACCCATGCCGTGGCCGAGGGCAATCCCGAGCAGCCCCGCATTCAGGGTTCCTGTGGCGGTGAGGACAATGGCTCCCACCCCACAGAGGAGCAGCATGAAGGTGCCCAGAAATTCGGCCACCAGTTTCTGCATCACGACACGGTGACCTCTGGGCTTTTCTCGTAGGTTTCAGGGATGGTCGTGCCGTTTTTGAGGGCCAGAATGAACTTTTCAAGTTGTTCTTTCATCTGGTCGCGCACGGCATTCCACCTCTCCTGACTGCCTCCCGAGGGGTCGGTGAAGGGGTAGTGCAGTCTGGTGGTCCGGGCGGGATAAGCAGGGCATGCCTCTGCGGCACTGTCACACACGGTGATCACATAATCAAAGTTCCAGGGGTCAGGGAGGTCAAACAGGGTTTTGCTGGTGTGGCCGGACAGATCAATGCCAATGTCTTGCATGGCCTGTTTTGCCCCGTCTTTGACGAAAGTGGCTTCGGTGCCTGCGCTGTGCACCTCGGCTTCGAGGCCGTGCTGGGTTGCGAGGTGGCGCAGGAGCCCTTCGCCCATCTGGCTTCGGGCACTGTTGTGGGTGCAAAGGATCAATATTCTTGACATGAAACCAGATTAACACATCGATTCATTTTGATTCATCATCGGCAGGTCAAGTCGTCTGGTCAGGATTTCTTCCAGGAGGTTGCCCCCGAGGTGGTAAAGCGGGGTGACGACCAGACGGTAGTAACTGTTCTTGCCACGTTGCTCACTTTTCACCAGTCCTGCCTCTTTGAGGATGCCCAGGTGGTAAGAAACTTTGCTCTGGTTGAGGCCCAGCAAGAACTCCAGATCACAGACACATGCTTCACGCTGGGCCAGAATCGAGAGGATCTCGTAGCGGATTTCATGGGTGATGGCTTTCAGCAGGTTGAAAGTCTCACTTGAGACAAACTCCATTTGATGGATCTCTGTGGTTCCCATGGATTTGAGTATATGCTTTTTGGACCCACATCTGGTGTGAGGACAAAACCAACATGCTGATGCCTGAGTCAACCCAGTGTGTCTGGTTCAAATGCAAACCCACCCCCACCCTGGTGTGAGTGAACACCAAGCCAGACCTGCAAAAAGCACATGGCCCGAGTGCCAATCCCAGCACCCAAACCGACAGTTGCGGTGAAATTACCGCAACTGAACAGGGCAAACGGAATGCCTTTCTCGAAGAACACCCCATCGGAAACACATCCCACTGAAACCAGATCCAACAAAGACCACGGGGTGCAGGTGCTGCTCGGGGCTGATGCGGTGCACCGAAATGCCCCAGGGTCAGACCGTGTGCGGTGGCTCAGTGACGTGCAAGAAGTCGCCGAGAGCCTGAAGATCCCCCACGTGGTGTGGGCGTGGGATGGGGAATATGGCATTCAACCCTGAGTCCAAAACCACTGCCCTGCAGGACCCATTTTCTGTGCAGGTTTCCTCAAGTGTTCCGGTCCTGCAAACGCTCAAACAGGTCAGCAAAAAGGGTCAGCTGGGCGGGGGGATCGTCGCGCAGGTAAGTCATGTAGAGGGGGGCTGGAGGCAACTGCACCTGCAGGGTGCGGAACACCACCCCCGGGAAGCCCATGCTGGCCACGGACTGCACCACGAAACCCACACCCAGACCACTGCTGACCAGTCCAGCAATGGTGTGGAAATTCTCGGCCTCAAGGGTGCTGGGGGTGATGTTCGCCCCGTGCCACAACGACACCAGAGCGTCATGCAACCAGGGGGTGTACCGGCGGGGGATGGTGACCCAGGTGTCCTGACCGAGGTCGGAGAGTTCGAGGTCCGCTTTGTGGGCCAGAGGATGGGTGCTCGGGAGGGCGAGCAAGAAGGGTTCGGCCTCCACCTGCACGCTCTGCAATTGCGGGTCCGCTGGGAGCACCCGGTTGAATCCCAAGCGCAGTCGGCCGTTTTTCAGGTTGACGTACTGCCTTTCGGCGGTGAGTTCCAGCAATTCAATCTCCACCTCCGGGTGGGTGCGGCGGTACTCGGCCAGCACCCTGGAGAGGGTGCCGTGGATGGAAGACCCCACGAAGGCGATGCCCATATGCCCGACCTCCTCCAGAGCCGCCTTGCGGGTGTAAACCACGGCCCGTTGAACGCTCTCCAGAATCGGTCTGGCCTGTGAAAGCAGGGCTTTGCCGGCCCGGGTCAGTTTGACTTCTCGGGTGTGTCGCTCGAAGAGTTTCACCCCGAGTTGCTCTTCAAGCTTCTGGATTTGCTGGCTGAGGGGAGGCTGGGCCATGAACAGGCGCTCAGCGGCCCGGGTGAAGTTCTTTTCCTCGGCCACCGCCACGAAGTAGCGCAACTGTCGCAATTCAAGTGCCATGCTTCCAGCGTATCAATTCTGCTGTTTTCAGGGGTTGGACATTTCAATTCCGCCCAAGTGTCCTCAAGGGAAACGCGCAGTCTGACTTCAGGCATGGCCACCAAAAATGGTGCAGCTTTCAGCTCTCAGACAAAAAGAAAGCCACCCGTTCGGGTTTTTCAGCGTCTGCTTCCACAGTGGCTTTGCACTGGGCTTGCTGCTTGAGCAAAACGAATGGAAAGCTCAGGACAAGGAAGCGAAGTTGAAGCAACATCTGCACGCCCGTACAGCCGTGAAAAAACCCCAGAGTTCTCTCTGGGGTTTTGTTCATCTTTGGAAAATCAGGCTTGCACGGTCTGACCCTGAGGGAGGGTTTGTGCAGCGTCTTGCAGTTTCACGGGTGGCTGAAAGGTACGGAGCCTGAGGGCGTTGGTCAGCACGAACACACTGGACAGGCCCATGGCTGCTGCTGCAAGCACCGGAGAGAGGGTCCAGCCCAGAGTGGATTGCAGCACGCCTGCTGCGACAGGAATCAGGATGATGTTGTAGGCAAAAGCCCAGAACAGGTTGAATTTGATGTTTTTCAGGGTGGATTTGCTTAAGGAGATGGCGTTCGGCACCCCGCGCATGTCTCCAGCCATCAGGATCACATCGGCGGTCTCGATGGCAACATCTGTTCCAGTGCCAATTGCCAGACCCACATCGGCCTGAGCGAGGGCTGGAGCGTCGTTGATGCCGTCTCCCACGAAGACCACTTTGCCCTGCTCTTGCAGTTTTTTCACTGCGTCGGCTTTGCCAGAGGGCAGCACCTCTGCGAGCACCTGATCGATGCCCAGTTGCCGTCCAATCGCCTGAGCGGTGCTCTGGTTGTCTCCGGTGACCATGGCGACTTTCAGGCCCATGCTGTGCAGGGCCCTGACGGCCTCGGGGGTGCTGGCTTTGATGGGGTCAGACACGGCGATGATTGCAGCGAGTTTCCCGTCGATGGCTGCATAAAGCGGGGTTTTGCCTTCAGACCCGAGGCTCTGGGCCTTCTGGGAAAAGCTGCTCACGTCCAGCCCGAGCTTGACCATGTAGCGGTCTGCACCGACCTGCACTTTTCTGCCCTGTACGGTGGCTTCCAGACCGAATCCGGGAACAGCGTTGAAGGTGTCGGCTTTGATCAGATCCACTCCGCGCTGTTCTGCCCCTTTGACGATGGCATCCGCGACGGGGTGTTCGCTCATTTTTTCTGCACTGGCGACCAGAACCAGCACGTCTCTTTCCTCAAAACCTGCCTGAACCACAAAATCGGTGAGGGTGGGTTTGCCCTCAGTGAGGGTGCCGGTTTTGTCCACGGCCACGATGTCGGCTTTCTGGAGCATCTCCAGAGCTTCACCGTTCTTGAAAAGCACCCCGAGTTCCGCTGCTTTGCCGGTCCCCACCAT
Source organism: Deinococcus misasensis DSM 22328 (assembly GCF_000745915.1). NCBI lineage: Bacteria > Thermotogati > Deinococcota > Deinococci > Deinococcales > Deinococcaceae > Deinococcus > Deinococcus misasensis. The sequence goes on along the minus strand of NZ_JQKG01000021.1, from coordinate 33,386 downwards.
GATCGAGGTGGGGGTGGCGAGGCCCATGGCACAGGGGCAGGCGATGATCAGCACGGCGACCGTGTGGACCAGAGCGAGGGAGAGGGCGTCTTGACCACCGAGCAGCATCCACATCAAGAAGGTGAGGGCAGCGATGCCCAGCACGATGGGCACGAACACCGCCACCACTTTGTCTGCCAGACCCTGAATGGGGGGTTTGCTGCCCTGTGCCCGTTCCACCAGTTTGATGATCTGGGCCAGAGCGGTGTCTGCGCCAATGCGGGTGGCTTTGAAGGTCAGCACCCCGTGCTGGTTGATGGTGCCTCCCGTGACTTTGCTGCCAGTGGTTTTCTCCACGGGGATGGGTTCGCCGGTGATCATGCTTTCATCCACGAAACTGCTGCCCTCAAGGACTTCACCGTCCACAGGGATTTTTTCGCCGGGTCGCACCAGAATCTGTTCCATCAGGCGCACGTCGTCGACAGCAACCTCCATCTCCTGACCGTTTCTGAGCACCCTGGCAGTTTTGGCTTGCAGGGACAGCAGTTTTTTCATGGCTTCGCTGGATTTGCCTTTGGCGATGGCCTCAAAGTACTTGCCGAGCAGCACCAGGGTGATCACCACGCCAGAGGCTTCGTAGTACACGTGTGCGGTGCCTTTTGGGAAGATCTGTGGGAAGAAGGTGGCCACCACGCTGTACAGGTAGGCTGCGGTGGTGCCGATCATCACGAGGGTGTTCATGTCGGGGCTTCTGTGTTTCAAGGCTTTCCACCCGCCCCGGTAAAACCGCATGCCGGGTCCGAACTGCACCGGGGTGGCCAGAGCCAGCATCAAGAGGTTCATGCCCATGATGTCACCCCAGTGCCCGAGGGTATTCATCAGGGCCATTTCCCATGGGCGGTAGAGCATCGGGACCATGGCAATCAGAAACAGGGGAATGGAGAACACAGCGGCCAGAGTCAGGCTGGAACGCAGTTTTTTGACTTCCAGTTCTCGGGCGGCTTTCTCGGCGTCTTCCTGCTGAATGCCACTCTGGGTTTCGATGACTTCGTAACCGGCGTCCCGAATGGCGTTTTTCAGACCAGCAGGGGAGATGCTGGTGGGAAGGTATTTCACGGTGGCCCGTTCACTTGCCAGATTGACGTTGGCCTCAAGGACCCCATTTTGTTTCTTGAGTGCACGTTCCACTCTGGACACGCAGTTGGCGCAGGTCATGCCCGAGATGGGCAGTTCGATTTCGCTGACCACGGCTTCATAGCCCACGTCTTTGACTTTTTCGATGAGTGCAGCGGGGCTGGTTTTGGTGGGATCGAAGGTCACCAGAGCCCGTTCGGTGGCGAGGTTGACGGTGGCGTCTTCCACCCCTTCGACTTTTTTGAGGCCCCGTTCGACCCTTCCGACGCAGGCAGCGCAGGTCATGCCCTGTACGCCCAGTTCAATGGTTGTGCTCATGCTTGCCTCCTGCCCCCTGTGGGGGGTATAAAGTCACTATATCCCCTTGGGGGGGATTGGTCAAGGGACCAAGGCAACTTCTCTGGGATCTCAAAATTCCTAGAAATGCATGTGCTGTAAGCGACATTTATCCCCCTTTGTTTTCCCTGCCCTCTTGTGTTCAGTCCTGCAAGGTTCTATAATGGGTCCATATCCCCCCGAGGGGGAAGAAGGAGAAAAACCATGACTGTTGAACTGAACATCACCGGAATGAGCTGTGGACACTGCGAAAAAGCCGTCAAAAGTGCACTCAAAAGCGTCTCTGGCGTAGAGAACGCCGAAGTGAACCTCTCTGCAGGGACCGCCACCGTGGAAGGGAATGCCGATGTGCAAGCCCTGATCGCTGCCGTCACCGAAGAGGGTTACGGCGCGTCCCTCCGGAACTGAGCATGAAAAAAACCGAAGGCAAAACCGCAGATGGGGGCTGCCATCCCACCCACACGGACACGCACCTGTGCATGCCAGAAGATGTACGCAAGCGCGCGAACCGTCGTTTGGCCATCGCTCGGGGGCATGTGGAAAGCATCCAGCGCATGCTGGAAGACCCCAACGTCTACTGCATGGATGTCCTGAGGCAGATCAAGGCGGTGCAAGGGGCCCTGAGCGGAGTGGCAGGCGTGGTCTTGAAAGGCCATCTGGAAGCCCACGTGGCCACGGCCAGTGAACGCGGAGATGCCACCGAACTGGTGGACGAGCTTCTGGAGGCCATGAAACTCACCCAGTGAGTTCCACTGAAATCAAATCCCTGAACAACAACTCCACCCGGTTGCGGGTGGAGTTTTCGCTTGATGTTGATCTTGCTGGGTTGTGCAACAAGGACGGGCCTGTCCTTCACGCAAGATCCTTCACTCCAGAAAGACCACCAACCCAACATCAACTCAATTGCAGTTGAGCCGATTTCGCAGAACCTCTCCCACAATCCCCTTCAAACCGCCAATGTGCAAGGTGTTGCCCTGACACGCTGAGATCGAATCACCCACAGAATCAAGACCGGCCCACTTTCAGCACCGGATCCACCTGCACATGTCGGATGGGCAGGTCAGGCTGCAGGATGCGTTCCATCAGCATTTCGGTGGCCCGCCTTCCCATCTCCTCTGCAGCCTGATGCACACTGGCGGTTCCTGAAGGGTGGGGTTCCAGATCGTACCCCACCAGTCTCACATCTTCCCCCAGAGTGAGTCCCTGTTCCCGGATTTCCTCAAGAAGGGCGTGGGCAAACAGGTCACACACTGCAAAGACATTGAAGGGTTCAGCTTGCCTGCGGCTGAGCACGGTGCGGGCAGCCTCCTGAACCTTGGGCCAATCAAAATTGACCCTGACCTGGTGGTCCAGAGGGACCGGTGTTCCGACCTTCTCGAAGAACTGCAAGAAGCCCTGCAGGCGTTCTTCAAAAACCCCACTGGAAGGCACACCCGCAGCTTGTGGCTCTGGGGCATAACACATCACAAAAGTCTCGGCAGGACGCTCTTGCAGGTGCTGGGCAGCCAGCTTTCCCCCCAGAGGGTTGTTCAGGGTGACGCTGTCAAAATGCCGGGAGTGCACCTCCAGCACCACAGTGGGCAGACCCTGTAAGGTATGCAGGTCGTCATAAAGCTGCTCGGGGTCCAGAGAGACCAACATGAGTCCGTCGGTCTGGTACGGCAGGGCTTGCGGGTTCTGGTAGCGGGCCAGCCTGCGCTGGGAGAGCATGGGGAAGACGGCAGCGTCATAATCGTGCTGTTCAAGAACCTCATCGATGGCGTTGATCAGCCGGATGTAAAAATCATTGCCCGGAGACGGCAGCATCACGCTGACCGAGTGGTTTTTGCCGGTGCGGAAACTCTGGGCCGCCCGGTCTGGAATGAACCCGAGTTCCTCAATGGTCTGCAGGATGCGGGCGCGGGTGGCCGGTTTGATGTCTGGGTGGTTGTGGATGGCCCGGGACACGGTGCTGGGTTGCACACCTGCACGTCTGGCGACATCTTTGATGGTGATTTTGGCCATGTTGCCTCATGTTCTTGATTTAGGCCCAAAGGACTGTATCCTTCAGGCTGAGGGAAGCGGATGAGAAGGTCAGGAAAGCTGCTGTGCGTCCAGCACTTTGTACAAAGGGCAAAAAGGGGTGGAGATGGGATGCTTGTTTTGGACAGCCTTTACAGATGCTTTCAATCGCTGGCCTGCGCGAGGTTTGCTGCTGAACGGGTGAGATTGCCCACATGGAACACCACCCAGTCCTGCGCCCTCTGGATCTGGGTTACGGGTGCCTCCCTCAGTCCGGTCACCAGCACCAAAACATTCAGCTTGCTGATCCGGTGGGTCCATGCGGATTTCTGCAGGGCCAGCAGCACATCTGCCTCTGGCGGATATCCGCTTCTCATCAAGGCTTCCTGCACCGACCCTTCTTTCCAGTGGATCACCTGACAGGGGCTGTTGGGGGGCAAATCAAAAGCCCAGGTCATCCACGCTTGATCCAGAGGAGAGGTGAACACTTCGAACCCCCGGGTGGGTGTCCGGTCCATCCCCGATCTTCGGTGGATGTGGCCTGCCCACAGGTGGACACTTGGATTCTTGGGGCAAACCACTGGAGGTTGAGTTCGGTCCATTGGGTCCTTTGTGCCATGGGTCCGATGGGACCTTCTGGCTGTGGAATTTTGGTGCAGATCAAGAAAAAACATGGACGGCTTGTCTTTCGGGCAACATTCCGGAATCGATTCCAGAATGTTTGATCTCAACTTAGACCAAGGGCTGTCTGCTGTCAAGGTGATCCTGCATGCATCAGCCCAGCAGTCCAGAGGGCTGTGGAACAGAAAGCCTCTGGTGGAGACTTTGAAGAGACAACTGAAAAACAATTGTCTTAAGCAATTTTTGATTTGGTGCAAAGCCACAATGGCAAATTGCGATTGACGGTTGTCCCATGGGGTGGATTGTGGTGGGTGCAGGAGCAGCTGGATTTGTGCAGAAATGGAATCAAAGAAAACAGCCGGTTTCATGATGAAGATGAGGACATGGTCGAAGATCATCCCATTTCCGGAATCGATTCCGGAAATCCATTGACAGAAATCAGGGCATGGCCTTTAATCAAAACAGCACCGGGAAAGCCCCTTTCCACAGACCACAGACCGCATGGTTCTTGTGGTGGACTTCCCTTTGACCCGGTCCCACCCAGAACCCAAAGAAATCCGTCCTTTCATTCCCAACATGCACACCCACTGTTTCACGGAGACCCACATGAGAAAACCTTACTGGCTGACTTTGCCCCTGATCCTTTCCAGTGCTTTTGCACAGTCCAACGATTCACAACCGAGGCTGTCCCAACTGGTGGACCGTCTGTTTGAGACCCAGCAGTTCATGGGTACGGTGATCGTCGCAGAAAAAGGCAAAACCACCTTCGAGAAATCGGTGGGCATGGCAGACCTTGAACAGTCCATTCCCAACACCTCAGACACCCTTTACCGGGTGGCCTCGGTCACCAAGAGTTTCGTTGGGGTGGCGATCCTCAAACTGCAAGAAGAAGGCAAACTCAAGGTCAGTGACCCCCTCAGCAAGTACCTTCCGGATTACCCCAACGGGGCAAACATCACCCTGCACCAACTGCTGACCCACACCTCTGGAATCTTCAATTACTTTGAGCGGGCAGACCTCGCCACCCTCAGGACCCAGAGGCCCACCCCTCAAGAACTCATCCAGAAGTTCGCCAATGAACCCGTGGATTTTGCTCCGGGGGGTCCCTACCGTTACAGCAACTCTGGGTACATCCTGCTGGGACAGGTGATCGAAAAAGCCTCTGGACTCCCTTTCGAGACCTACCTGCAACAGAAAGTGCTCACCCCCATGGGCTTCCAGAAAACCAACTTCTATAGGGATGAGGTGCAGCTCCCAGAGCGGGCACAGGGCTACACCCCCGATGGAGAAGGCTTTCAAAAAGCAGACGTGTTCAACTACGAAGTGGTGCAGGCTGCAGGTGGACTTTCCGCCACCCCCAGAGAACTGGTGCAGTGGCTTCCCGGCATTTTCGGTGGCAAGGTGCTCGGTCCCCAGTCCATTCAGGCTTTTGCAAGTCCTCATGTTCCGGTCGCTGGAGGACATTACGCTTATGGTGTCGCGGTGGTGAAATTCCTTGGGAAGGATCAAATCACCCACTCGGGTGAACTCCCGGGGGGCAGTTCGTACATGGCCTATTTCCCGGAAGATGACCTCAGTGTGGTGCTGCTGTCCAACGTGACCCGTTACGACCTGTCTGCGTTGTTCTCTCGGGTTTATCTGGCTTACAACCGCAGCCAATAACAGCCGGAAGCGCCACACCCCGAGAAAGAGAAACCCCAACTTTTTGAAAAACCTTTGATGGGGAATTCAAAGTGGGTCAAAAGCGTGTCACATCAATGCAAAAGGCTGTTTTCTCTGGATTGAACAATATCTCATAAGCAAACTTTCCGTATTTCATGACCTCTATGTGGTTCAAAGAGGATGGTTTTGACTCAAGCAAAGGACAATCGCTGTACATTTGCGAAGCAACAAAACGGGTGTCCCATTCTTTGTGAGACATCCACCCCTTTTGACCCAATTGCACTGTGAACGGACGTCTTGCATTTCCAGAGGGTTGGATGAGGTCCCATTCCACCTCAAGGCTCGGGAAGACATTGATGAAGCCTCCATCCTCTGTGGTCTTGCAATTTTCCATACAACTGCCATAGGGGTAGTCTGGAACATGCAGATTCAATGGTTGGTTTGAGATGACACTCATTTTGTAGCCATGCTCAAACCAACCAGACCATTTGTCGGTGATGTACACCCTGCCTTTCCGCTCAGGAAACAAAAAACCAAAGTCGCTGTTCAGGCGTGGATGGCTCCAGATCCAATAAACAATGCAAATCCCCAACATCCCGTAAACACGCCTGGGCACCCGTTTTGCTTTCACCTCTTGATGGTACTGCCATTGAATCGTTGCCGGGCTGGAACAGCAATTCCACATTCCCACTTGGTCAACCGCTGAATTGCTCCATGCGGGGAATATTTTCCTTTTTAATGAATTTTCACAAATGATGTTGGTGGATCATCTCTGGAGCAATTCAGGAACACTTCTCGCTGTGAACTGTCTACTGTAAACTGTGAACTTTTCCGAGCGAGATCCTGAAAGCACACCCTCTTCTGTGATCCTGCATTAAGTTGGGACCCCTGTTCCTCCGGGGGGTTCAACGCCAGATGGGGTGTTCAAGCCATCCCGAGCGTGATTCGCACACACGCCCCCGAAGCCCTGTTAAGCAGTTCCATCCTTCCCTCATGGGCCTCGATGAGTGACCTTGAAAGGGCCAGTCCCAGACCACTGCCTCCACTCTGGCGTCCCCGGTCCGGGCTGCGGTAAAAGCGTTCGAAGGCCCTCTGTAGGGCCTCGGGGGTGAATCCCGGACCAGAGTCCTCAACCTCCAAGATGACGATGTGTGCATCCACCTTCAGCTGAATGCGGATGGTTCCGTGGGGTGGGGTATGGCGCAGCGCATTGCCCAGCACGTTGCCCAGCACCTGATACAAACGCTGCGGGTCTCCGTTCACTTGAATGGGCTCCATGGGCATGTCCAGATGCAAAGTGATGTGTTGCCCTTCTGTTTTTGCTGTGAAATCTCCAGCAATGCGCTTCAGCAAGTCCTGCACCACCAGAATTTGTCGCTCAAGCCTCAATTCGCCAGCTTCAGCCAGAGAAAGCAACTGCAAGTCTTCAATCAGCTTGCCCAGCAGGTCTGCGTGGCCGAGCAGTTTCTCAAGTTCAACAGGGCTGGCTGTCAAAACCCCGTCCCGCACCCCTTCAAGCCGTCCTCGCAGCACCGTCACCGGGGTGCGCAGCTCATGGGCGATGGCTGCAAGGCTGTAACGCCGTTCTTGCTCAAGCCGTTCCAGAGACGCCGCCATCTGGTTGAAGTCTTTGAGCAGCAGGGCGGTTTCATCTTCTCGCCCCTCAAGGCTTTTGCTCAAGGGAACGCGGGCGGAGAAATCCCCTCTGGTCAGCAGGTGTGCAGCTCTGGACAGTTGTGTGAGGGGCTGTGCAAAGCGCCGTGACGACCACCAGGCCATCAGGAAAGGGAGAAGAAACGTCAGTGCCAGCAGGATCAAAAAGAAGTCCCCTTCTTCTCCTCGGGTCAAACGCAATTCCAGAGCGGAATCGGCCCGGATGCCAGCTTCCCGGACCACTGCTTCAAGCTGTTGCATGGAAATTCCGAACCGCTCAGACAGGATTTCCTTGCTGTACTGGTAGGCACTGGTGAAATAGGCTTCGGCCATGATGGCCAGCACCAGAAAAACCATCAAGGAGGTGAAAAGCACCAGACCCCACAGGGTCAGGGTCAACTCGGCCCGAAGCGAGTGCCAGAAACGGCGGACCTTCTGCCTTCCTGTACTTTGTGTCTCAGACGCTTTCACTTGACCCATAAGCGAAACCCCACCCCGCGCACGGTCTCAATGATGTGGGGCATTCCGGCCTGCTCCAGTTTTTTGCGCAGGTTTCCCAGATGGGTGTCCATCACCCGTTCCAGTGCATCGGAATCCGGCAAGGCGACTTCCAGCAGTTCCGCCCGAGAAAACGTGCGGTTGGGGTGCCGGAGCAAGTGTTCCAGAATCCGGTACTCGGTCAGGGTGGTGTCCAGCCGCACGCCTGAAACCCGCACCCGCACCGCCACCGGGTCCAGCTCAAGTTCAGCAAAGCGCAAGGGTTGGGCATGGGAGTGCATTCCCACCCGGCGCAGCACCGCCTGAACTCTGGCCACCACCTCAAGCGGAGAGAAGGGTTTGACCACGTAATCGTCTGCACCCATCTTGAGCCCCAGCAGTTTGTCGAGGTCCTCGGCCCGGGCCGTCACCATGATGATCGGGGTCTGGGCGGTTTCCCTGATTTTTCTGAGCACCTCAAAACCATCAAATCCGGGAAGATGCACGTCCAGTAGCACCAGATCGGGACGGGCTGCCTGGTGCAAACGCACAGCGCCCGGACCGTCCCCTGCCCGCTCGGTCCGAAAGTGTTCGCGTCGCAAGTACGCCTCAAGCAAATCGGCAATGTCAGGCTCGTCCTCGACAATCAAAACCAGAGGGTTTGCATTCACAGTTTCCAGTATATTTGCTTCCTGCAAGAGGGTTTCAAGAAACCTTCAAGAAATCTTGGCGGTTGAAAAGCATGGGACAGAAGCACAAGAGGGTGTTTCTCTGGTGGGATTTTTGATCCACGCATTCCCTTGAAGAAATCTTGGATTTTTCCCGAAAGCATCTTGAAGCTTGAAGGTCACACTTGATTCAGCAGAGATAAGGGGTTGGCAGATTCAAGGTGTGCCACCACCTTGCGGACCAGTCCACCCAACAAAGGAGCAGCGCATGACAAGACACATCCCCAGCAACAGCCATTTTCAGAACCCAGAGATTCCTGTGCAGGCCAAAATCGCGGCCGCGTGGACCAGTTTCATGTTGCTTTACATTTACGTTGACGTTTTGAATTTCTACAAGCCCGGTGTGATCCAAGGCATTCTGGAGGGCCGCGTCTGGGAATTCGACATCAGTTCGACACTGTTGACCATTTTCCTCGGGTCCGTGTCGATCCCGGCCATGATGGTGTGGCTTTCCATGGCGTTGTCCGCTCGGGTGAACCGCGCCACGAACCTCATCGTTGCAGCACTGCTCATTCCTTACTCGGTGTTCAACGCGGTGGGGGAGACCTGGGAGTGGGCCCCCTTCTACGGCATCTCCATCGGACTTGAGGTGCTGCTCCTGACATTCATCCTGCGTGCAGCGTGGACATGGCCAAGGACGCACTCTGGCGCTGCATCTGCCACAAGGACGGACCGCCTGCGCCAGTAAGCCCATTTGAGAGACCATGGCCCACCTCAGCATTTTTCGTGGCTGAGGTGGGCTTGAGTTTGCGAAAAGCAGCCGAATGGGAACCCATCACCCCCCAACGCAGAATTTGACCCACCTCAGAAAAAGACCCTTTTGTTCATGGACTCAGCAACAGGACCAGAGTTATTGGACCTGTGCGGACGAGGTGGCAGAGGGTGACCTCAAGATAACACTGTTTGTTGAGTTGCAAAGGCTTGCTTCTGGCCTCAGATTTTCCCCTGTGCAATGCGTTCCAGAACGCCATTCCAGAATGAGCTCGGGTTTTCGAAGGCGGTGGGGTCGCTGTTCTTGAGGAAATCACCGATCCGGCTTGAGTGGGATTTCCAGTGGACGGAGGTTTCTTCAGGTAGACGCACATCAAAGAAATCCTCTTCCAGCACCATCACACAGCGTTGAAAATGCATCAGGCTCTGGTTGAGCTCAAACACCTCCCCTTCAGGGTTGGCGAGTTTCACTTGACCCGTGGATTTGTGCAGCAAAATCCTCCCTTGTTTGCCCTTCCCGACTTCCACCCACCCGCCGCAGTCCTGAAAGTCTCCCAGAAGGAAAAACCATTCTGTCCTTGACCCGATGACGGTCACGTCTTCCAGCCATCCCATCCCTTCGAGCACCGATGGGTGCACCCCGAGCGTCCTGAGCACTTGTAAGTCCATGGTGCGTTTCAGGCCCTGTGCGCTGTTTCCGCGTGCCAGAGGAGACAGGTGGGACATCGCCCAGCCGATGAAGGGCTCGATGTGGAGGGTTTTGCTGTCTTGCGTGACGCCCAAACATCCTGCAAGCAACTGCAAGGTTTGCTCTTGGTGCAATTCTCTGAGTTTGAAGGGCACACGGGATATCCCATCTGGAACGTCCTTCGGAGAGAGGGTTGACCCTGTAGCAAACCCCTGGAAAGTCCCTTCCAGACAGGGATTTTTGTGGGTGTATTGGTCCGGGTTTTGCAGGTTTTGAAGGTAAGGGAAGAGCAGTTTCAACCAGCCGGTGATTTTTTCCGGTCCGTAAAACCGCTCGGGTTTGTACATGTTGCGCCAGAATCCCTGATTGGGTCGCCCTCTGGCCGTCAGGATCCACTGATCGCACAGGGGCAGCAGGTGGCGGGTCCACCAGGAGAGGCCCCAGTGGTCCAAGCGCAGGACTTTCTGTTTGAGTTTCACCCAATCTTCCACACTTCCAGTGAGGTGGATTTCTGGGATGCCACAGATGCAAATTGCAGTGTAATCGAAGTATTCCCTGAAGCCGTCCATCATCACGATTTGACTGGCGGTACGGCTGATTTCGGTGGAGGTGGAGAAACTGCACTCGAACACGTCTGCGGTGGCATCTCCGACATGCCCACGGATTTGTTCCGTCCACGCCTGCACGGCATGTTGCCAGCCCTGAGGCGTTTTCTGCGAAATGGTGACCGTGAGTTCCCTCTTGCCAGAGTGGTCCACGAAAAGGTGCCGGAGTTCCTCTGCGTGGTTCTGGATGTGCAGTGCGGCCCCCTGACTGAGGGTGAGCCAGAGGATGTCGGGAGACAAAGTGAGGGGGTAATGCTGGCTGAACGCTTGATGCACGGCTTCAATCAGGGCGTGGTTTCCTGAGGTGGGGAGGACCTGCTGTTGGTCATCAAAACTGCTGCACAGGAGTTCCACTTTCAGTTGACGTGCGAGTTGATTGTGCAAAGGTTGGTGTTGCAGCAGCACCGTGGCAGGCTCAACATCATCCACCTGAAAGCACACCCCGGTGTTTGAGATCGAAGCATTCAGGGTGCCTCCCATCACGGCCTCTTGAACCAGACTTTGAAAATGGGTTGCCCACTGGTCCAGTGAGGGTTGGTTCCCTTGCAACCAGCAGAATGTGCCACCTGAGTGCAAAGTCAGGGTCATGCGGATGCCTTCTGCCGTCACCTCTTTTATGAGGCCCTCTGGCAAATGGGTTGTGCTTTCAAGAAGAGGCTGGGCAACTTCAATCGGGGTTGTGCCGTTCTCTTCATGGAGGGCGATGTCCCAGAGGCGGGGTTTGTGCTTTTCCCTCAGCTTTTCAATGCCTTCGAGGGTGTGGTGGTATGCTTCCATGCGTTCCGTGTCACCGGTCCGGTCCCACCACACCCTGCGCCAGAACCCCTCTTCGGAAGAGGTGGAAAGGTCGAAGCGTTCCAGAGACACTCCGGGTGTTTCGACCAGCAGGGACACCCTCCACGCCTCTGGGGTGGGCAAGGTTTGCAGGGCTTCAAGGGCTTGTCTGGCGAGGCGAGAATGGTGGTGGGGTAAAGTTTCCATGGGTGTCCTCTTTGGGGCAGTATAGGGAATCCGTTTCCCTTGCAGCACTGTCAATTGGCTTAGGCTGGATGGGCACGGACGCTGCAGATTCCACCAGAGTGTTTTTTGGATTACTGCGTTTAACAGTGAAACAGAAGGATTCTTTTGAATCCTTCTGTTTCAAACAACACGACCTCAAGCATCAACCTCTTATTTCTCTGTCAAATGCTTTAAAACTCAGGGCAGAATTGCACCACCAGAGGGAGAATTTCACAAAGTTTGAGGTTCCATTTGCATCACGCACCCCATGAACATGCTATCTATAAGTGTATGGTCAGGACCATTCCTTGATGCCCACCCCTGTTGCTCTGTCTGAAAACCATCCGTTCAATGCAGACATGCACACCCCCCTTTACCCTCAGAAGCACCGGGAGTATGCACCCCATCCTGTGCTGGAAAACCGGGTGCGCAGCTACTGGACCATGGAGGAATTGCACACCTCCCAGACCGAGCAACACCGGTTTTTTCCAGAGCGTCTGGTGCGCTTGTGTTTTTATCAGGGCGAGGCTTACCTGCCTGACCTGCAGTCTGGTCATCTCCTGAAGCCACTGCCGAACATGTACATGCTGGGATTTCAGAAGGAACCAGTGCGCTTCGTTTCAAGGGGCCTCACCCGTCTGGTGGGGGTGGAGCTTTACCCCTGGACTGCCAAGGAACTGATGCACTCTGGTGAGGACATCCAGAACGTCCTTTTCAAACCCCTGCACGCGGCTCTGCAAGAACTGGCCCGGCAGGTCATGGACCGGATTCACCACAACGATGATTTTGGTGCACTGGAAGCCATCGAGGACTGGTTGCTGCGCCGCCTGACTTTGCGGGACATCGACCGCCATGCAGGGATTCAGGCTGCCCTGAGCCTCTACCAGATGCGGGGTCAGGCCAGAGTCCATGAACTGGCCGAGCAGCAAGGGGTTTCGGTGCGTCACCTTGAACGGCAGTTTCAGGAGGTGGTGGGCCTCACCCCCAAGTGGCTCTCCAGAATCATCCGGTTTGAGGAAGCCCACAACCGCCTGTGGACCGATCCGCACATCAGCCTCACAGAGTTGGCTTTCGAGCTGGGTTACGCCGATCAGGCGCATTTCAGCCGGGAGTTCCGCAGTTTGACCCACACCACCCCCTCCCAGTTTGCCCGAGATGTGCAACTGCGCATGCAGGGCATGGACCTGCTTTACCCTCAACTCCAGACCCCATCGGCAAAATGACTTAAGCCAGCATCAAAACCAGAGGATGTCGTTTTTTTTCAAGCGTCATTCCGTGTGGTGCTGCTACATTGACCCCATGACTGACACACAACCCCCCAAACACCGTCATGCACTGCTGTTTCTGTTCATCAGTGCTTTTCTGGGCTCTCTGGGTTTCACACTGGTGGCTCCGGTGCTCCCTTTTCTGGTCTCCAAATACATCACCGACCAGAGCCAACTCGCGGCCACCATCGGCTGGCTGACCATTTCGTATTCGCTGTGCTCCTTTTTCGCTGCCCCGGTGCTGGGTGCCCTCTCTGACCGGTACGGCAGACGCCCGGTCCTTTTGTTGTCCCTTCTGGGATCGGCCATCGGTTACCTGATTTTCGGTTGGGGAGGTGCCCTGTGGGTGCTGTTCCTCGGGCGCATCATTGACGGTCTGACCGCAGGCAATTTCAGTGCAATTTTTGGTTACCTCGCAGATGTCACCAAACCCGAAGAGCGGGGCAAGTACTTCGGCATCATGGGTGCAGTGTTCGGCAGTGGATTCATCATCGGGCCAGCGGTGGGTGGACTCGCCTCCCACATCAGCCTTGAAGCTCCGTTTTATCTGGCGGCCATCATCACCCTGCTGAATGTGGTGTGGGGCTTCTTTTTCCTGCCAGAAAGCCACCATCAGGAGCACCGCGCAGAGATTCATTTGAAGCAACTCAACCCCTTCACCCAGATCGCCGGGCTTTTTCAGATTCCTGCCATCCGCATGCTCCTGATTTCCGGGGTGCTGTTCATGGTGCCTTTCGTGATGATGCAAACCACCTTCGCGGTGCTGGTGAAAGACACCCTGCACTGGGGACCAGACCAGACCAGTCTGGCCTTCATGATGGTCGGCATTTCCGACATTCTGGTGCAGGGTTTGCTGCTCGGCTGGTTGATCCGGGTGATGGGAGAAAGTGGCGTGGCCTTGATGGGCCTCACCTTGAGTCTCCTCAGTCTGGTGGCCATGGCCCTGATTCCCGTTTTCCCTCTGGGGGTTCTGGTGTTCAGCAGCATCACCGGGTTTGCGATTGGCGAAGGCATCTTCAATGCTTCTCTGGGCAGTCTGGTGTCCAGAGTGGCCGGCCCCAGAGCGCAAGGTCGGGTGCAAGGGGGGAGTCAGGCCCTGAATGCCCTCAGTCAGGTGGTCAGTCCCGGGCTTGCGGGCCAGTTGTACACGAGGGCCGGGCACGGCGCGCCTTACTGGACCGGGGCAGTGATGGTGTTGCTGGGGGCCCTGTCTCTGGCCACCCAGCTTGGCAACGGCACCCCTGTGGCAGAAACGTCTGAGGGTTGACTTGCGTGGGTGGCACAGCTGCCCTTATTCAGCTGTGCCACTGGTGCAGGGTTTTGCAGAGACCCTGCATTTTTTGATCCCACCAAAAAACCCTGTCATCGGTGAAAGCTTGCTGTCACCTTCCCAGGGGGTATGATGCTTTATGCTCAGAAACCTGCTTGCAGAAGACCACGCCACCGTGCAAGTGTGGCAGGAAGATTACGTTGCACAGCACATCAGGTGGTGGGAAAACGCCTACCAGACCACCGCCCAAAACACCCCCCTTCAGGTGGCCGAAAGGGACTGGGAAGAATTGATGGCCGCCACCACCCGGGCAGACCAGTTCGTGCAGGTTTACGGTGAAAAACCGCTGGGCATCATTTACGGACGGATCCGGCAGGACCCTTACTTGGGCCTCCCCATCGGGCAACTCTCGTGGATTTACGTGGACCCCGAGAGCCGGGGCCTCGGGGTGGCAGACCACTTGATTCAGGGGCTTTTTTCGTGGTTTTCAGAGCAGGGGGTGGCTGGACGGGAAGTGTTCGTGACGGCAGCCAACCCGGCAGCAGTGCGGGTGTATGAAAGGCACGGCTTTCAGGTGGTGGATCACCGCATGCTCGGGCCGGGAATCCAGAGCGACTCCTGAAGGCGGAGTGGAGACACCTTTCAAGACCACCAGAGACCTGAGGGTTGACTTGGATTGCAAGGGTTGATGCAAGGGAATTCCAGAACCTGTACCGTTTTCTGGGATCAGGGTTCTACAATGAACCCATGCGCCAACCTGACCTTCTGGGCCGTGAAAAAGACCTCAGCAGCATTGTGGACCTGCTGGGTCGCCCGGAAACGGCCCTCATCACCTTGACTGGACCCGGAGGGGTGGGCAAAACCAGCCTCGCTCTGGGGGTGATGCATCTGGTGAAGGACCACTTCGATGGTGGGGTGTTTTTTGTGGACCTGACGCCCCTGCAAAACCCCACTCAGGTGATGGAACAAGTGGCGAGCGCTCTGGGGCTCCAGAGGACCGGTCTGGACCGTGGGCAGGACCTGTTGGACCTGCTGTGCCTGTCTTTGAAAGACCAGCAGGTGCTCCTGGTGCTGGACAATTTTGAGCATCTGCTGGAAGCTGCCCGAGACCTTTCTGGCTTGCTGGAAAAGCTGCCTGACCTGACTGTTTTGGTGACCAGCCGTTCCCCCCTCAGAATCCGCAGAGAGCAGGAATTTGCTTTGGGGATGCTGGAAGTGACTCCGGCAGTGCAAGTGTTTGTCCAGCAAGCCCGGAAAGTCTTCCCCCAATTCAGCCTCACCCCTGAAAACACCGAAGTGTTGACCCAGATCTGCGTGCATCTTGAGGGGTTGCCTCTGGCGATAGAACTGGCTGCAGCACGCATCCGGTTGCTTTCTCTGGAAGGGATTTTGCAGGGACTCACCGATCCACTCGCATTGCTTGTGGGCGGAGGAAGGGACTTCCCAGAGCGGCACCTGACTTTGCGAGGCACATTGGAGTGGAGTTTCAGGTTGCTGGACCCTCTGGCCCAGCAGGTGTTCAGCCGTCTGGCGGTGTTTCATGGCGGATGGACCTTGCAAGCTGCCCTTGAAGTGTGTGCATGCACCGAAGATGAGGACGTGCTCGGGGCTTTGTCAATCCTGCTGGAAAGCAGTCTGATCCGACAAGAGGGCATGGATCCTGCTGACCCGGAAACCAAGCCCCGTTTTTCCATGCTTGAAACCGTTCGGGCATATGCTGCAGAACTGTTTGCTCTGGACCCGCAGGCCCAGAGGGTCAGGCAAAACCACGCCCACTTCCTGCTGGACTTGTGTGCTCAGGCCGCTCCCCACCTGAAGGGACCAGAGCAGGCCCGGTGGTTGTCCCTGCTGGACCGGGAGCAGCAAAACCTGATGGCTGCCCTGCGTTTCCTGATGGACACCGGTCAATCCGATGATGCGGCCCTGTTCTGTGAACATCTGGGCTGGTCGTGGCTCATTCGCATGGACCCTGCCCATGATTCGGTGGTGGTGGAATTGCTGGCCTCAGACCGCTTTTTCACGGAGTTCAGCCGCCTGAAGGTGCTGCTGGTGCGCCTGACGCAGGATTGGCGACGGGGCACTCTGGATGTGGAGGCCTGCGCCGAAGGGGTGAGGCAAGCCCAGAACCACCCCACCCTGCAGGCCCCTCTGCTGTTGATGCTGGGGATTGCCCGAATGTCCAGCGATCCCTTGCTGGCACTGGAGCATTTTCAAGAGGGCTTCAAGGTGGCAGAGCAGCAAGAGGACCTCTGGCTGACCACCACCTTGCTGCAAATGAAAGGTCAAGCCCTGCTGCTTTTGGGCCGACTGGAGCTTTTTGAACAGCACAGTGCTCTGGCCTCTGGGCTCTGTGAAGGGCTGGGAGACCTGACGTTGATGGGCTGGGATGGTTTGCAACAGGTCCAGTGTGTGGTGCTGAAAAACCCTGAGCAGGCCCACGAGCATCTGAAGGCATTGTGGCCTGTGGTCAGGAGCACCAGAGATCCAGCCCTTTTGGCAGACCTGCTGGAAACCGCTGCTGCCCTGTCAGCCGTGTGCCGTGCGCCCCTGCAAGCTGCCCGTTTGCTGGGGGCTGCACAGGCCATCCGTGAAAAACACCAGATCACCGCCAGTTTTGCCAGCCTGCTTTTCAGGAACCACCTGTCTGGTCTGCCAGAGGCTCTGGGCAAGCTGGAACATCAAAAAGCCCTGCAGGCAGGGGCCACCCTGAACCTTCAGGAACTGGATGCTGTGGTGGGGTTGGCTCAGCCTCCGGGGGGCAGCAAACGCAACCCCCTCACCGACCTGACCCCCAGAGAACAGGAAGTGCTTCAAGCCCTTGCATCTGGTTTGAGCAACAAAGGGGTGGCAGCCCAACTGGGGATTGGGGTGTACACCGTGGGGGCCCATGTGCGCTCGATTTTCTCCAAATTGCAGGTGTCCAACCGGGCGTCTGCCACCCGCCATGCGCTGGAACACGGCCTGCTCTGAAGGTCACCCCCCTCAAATGAACGATGCGCCCTCTTGGTGGACCCCTTTAAACTCTGGGCATGAAAACATTGGATTTGAAAACAGGGGCAGCATGGGGATTGCGGGCAGTGCTGGTGATCGTGGGTCTGATCATTGTCTTTCTGGGTGCAGATGTTGGTTTTGGTGGCCTGAGGACCCTGGGATGGCAGGGGGTAGAGCCTTACTTCACGGTCACCCAGGACCCTGTCTACCAGGTGCAGGACAGCCACATGCGCTTTTTTGGTGGGCTTTTTGTGGCAGTGGGTGTTTTTGTGATCTGGGCTGCAGGTCACCTCAGACAGCAACAGTCTGCCCTGAAGTTGGTGTTTGTGGTGGTGTTCTTCGGAGGTCTGGCCCGCTTTTCACAGTTGCGTCCAGATGTGGTGTTTGGACCTCAGGTGGTGGGTGCTCTGGGGGCAGAACTCCTCTTGATGCCGGTGCTGTTTTTCTGGCTGAACTGGGTGTTGAACACTTCTGAAAGCATTGTGAATAAGCAGGGCATTCAGGCTGGGTCCTGAGTTGGCCCTTGCAGCCGAAACGGTGCCCGGAGGTGCTTTCCCGGGCACCATTTTTGTGGGGTTCAGTGGTACTGGGCGAGCTGAACCAGATTCCCACAGGTGTCATCGAACACGGCTGTGGTCACCGGGCCAAGGTGGACGGGGGGCTGTGTGAAGTGCACCCCTGCCTTGGTCAGTCGGTCGTGCTCGGCTTGCACGTCCTGAACGGCCAGAGAAAGGTAAGGGATACCGTCTTCTGCCAGGGCCTGTTTGAAAGGCAGCACCGCCGGGTGTCCCTCGGGTTCGAGCAGCAGTTCCAGACCCTCCGGGGACTCTGGAGACACCACCGTGAGCCAGCGGTAAGCCCCGGCAGGAACATCGGTTTTTTTCTGGAATCCCAGGACCTTGGTGTAGAACTCCAGGGCTTTTTGCTGGTCGCTGACAAAGATGCTGGTCACTGCAATTTTCATGGTTGTTCCTCCTGTGGCGGGGGGGCCGCTTTCAGCCACCGCTCAACGATGTGGTTGAGGGGCTCGGTGTTCAGGTGGTGGTGTTTGTACCTGCCTTGCCGTCGGACCGTGAGAAGTCCCACCTCTTCCAGCACGTCCAGATGTTGAGAAACAGCCTGCCGGGTCAAAGTGAAGTGGGTGGAAAGCCGTCCACACAGCTCAAACAGGGTCTGGCCATCTCTTTCATGCAGTGCATCCAGAATGGCCCGCCGGGCAGGGGTGGCGAGGGCTTCAAAGAGGTCGGGCACCCCCTGAGTATAGGCAAGTCATGACTTGCCTGTCAAGGTGACTTTGATCCTTGAGTCCAGGTGGCAGACGTTCTGGAGAAAGGGGCAAAATGACCCGGCTGGCAGGGATGCAAATGCAGGTGGAAGTTTGGTTGGGGGGCGTGTGCACAGGTGTGCTGTGATGGCATGGAAGGCACTTCGGCATTTTCTTTTCAATTTCTGGAAAGTTTTGCTGTCTTGAAAGGTTGCGCAAGTGGCCTGACAGACAATGGGAAAGTCGATGAATGTAAGCGCATTCAAAACATGAAATCCTGTCCTGCAACTTCAGAGAAACCATTCTGACCGCAGCACACATGTTGCTGTGAAACCGCTTGTTCGCTTTTCCACACAATAAAATTTCCCATGAAAGCACAAAAAAATGGGTTTGTTCGACCCCAGAGACAGGCAACAACATGGGGTTTTTCAGGCCCTGCATCTTACAGAGTGGAAGTCATCTTGACGAAAGCAGTGCAGGTGCAGGGAATGCTGTTGCCTTGGGGCCAGCCTGCTTTCCATGCAGAGGTGGACAATTTTTCAAGACCAGATTCTCTTGTTCTGGAAAGACAATTGGCGTTTTGAACGGGGTACAACCATGCTTTCAATTTGACTTGACAGCCTGTTCACTTTGCAGTACATTCGCTTTACGCCACAACTGAACCGGACGGTTTTCACTGTCCAGTATGGTTTTCATTTTGAGCATTTGTCTGCCCTGTCAGGGGTTGTTTTCTGATGTGCCAAGCCTGTCAGAAAACAGCGACCTCAGGGACAGGCGTGCACCAACCAAAGGAGTGTTTCATGAACAAACCCCGTGCCCTGGCCCTGCTCTCCATCTCTCTGGCCGTCCTCACTGCTTGCAGCACCACCAGCGTGCCAATTGCGCAAGAGCCTTCTGTTACCCCAGGCGCCATTCGGCCCCAATCCAGCACCGCAGTGGATGTGTGGGTGACCCACCCTGACCGCAGCCGCCTGATTTCCTGGGATGGCACCAAAAACTTTGTGAACGATGGCAATGTCACGGCCTCCACCCTCACCATCAATGAAGGCCAGACCTTCCAGACCATGGAAGGTTTCGGGGCGTCCCTCACAGACAGCGCAGGCTGGCTGATGTGGTACAGAATGAGTGCCGCCCAGCGCAACAACCTGATCCAGAGCCTGTTCGGCTTCAACGACGGAAACGCCGGGATCAGCTTCCTGAGGATTCCTCTGGGTGGCAGTGACATGGCCGTGACACACTACACCTACAACGATGGCACGGCAGATCCCAGCCTGTCCCGTTTCTCCATCGGGCATGACCTGACTTACATCGTGCCGATTGCCAGACAGGCCAAAACCATCAACAGCAGCATCCGCTACATGGGCACCCCCTGGAGCCCTCCAGCATGGATGAAAGACTCTGGCAGCCTGAATTACGGCAAGTTGAAGCCCGAGTATTACCAGACCTACGCCAACTACCTCAAGAAAACCTACGATGCTTACAATGCGCAGGGCATCAGGTTCAATTACATGTCGGTGCAGAACGAGCCCCGTTTTGAACCCGGTTTGGATCCAGACCCTGCCAAGCGTTACCCGGGCACCAAGTATGAGTGGTACGACGAACTCAATCTGGTGCGCTACAATGTGGCTCCCACATTCAACGGCACTGGAGTGAAATTCCTTACCTTGGACCACAACTGGGACCTCGGTTGGTATGCAGATGCGGTGCTCAGAGAAGGCTCTGCGTACTATGAAGGCTCCGCCTGGCACTGCTATGCCGGAGACACCTCCACCATGGTCTCCACCACGACTTACTTCCGCAACACCTACCCCAACAAAGGGATTTTCTTCACCGAATGCTCGGGGACATTTGAACACAACAACTTTGGCGACAACCTGAAGTGGAACATGCAGAACCTGTTCATCGGAGGCACCAAAAACGGGGCGAAGACGGTGGCGCTCTGGAGCCTTGCACAGGACCCTTACGGCAACCCCCATCTGGGTGGATGCGGCAACTGCCGTGGGGTGGTCACCATCAACCAGTCCAATGGCGCAGTGACTTTGAATGAAGAATTCTATTCCATTGCCCACTTTGCTCGTTTTGTGTGGCCCGGAGCAGTCCGGATTGGCAGCACCGACTCCAGCGACGGCAAATTCACCGGGGTGGCTTTCCGCAACACCAACGGCAGCAAAGCCCTGGTGGTCCTGAACCAGAGCAGCAGCACCGCCACCTTCAAGATGGTCTGGAACGGCAAATCGATCCAGCAGACTTTGCCTGCCAAAGGGGTGGCCACGGTTTTCTGGTGAGCTTTCCTGTTTGAGCGTCAACCTGCATCCAAAGATGCAGGTTTTTTCTTGCCCTTCAGTGTGGATCGGAAGCATCCACGGCTTGCTGGGTGGGATGGATCATGCACCTTCGCCTGCAAAGCTTTTGTTTTTTGTCCAGAGTCAGGGCAAAATTTCACAGAATGGAATTTTGCATGGACTTGTTCAAAAAATGTAAGCGCATTCAAATCTGGAATGCGGAGTCCCAGATGCCGGTTCATCCGGTCTGGAGCACCGGGCCAGTGGGCTTTTCAGGCAAGCGCTTGCCTCTTGACCCACCCGATGGACTCGGGTAGGGTAGAGACAACCCCCATGA
The DNA here is from genome assembly GCF_000745915.1 of Deinococcus misasensis DSM 22328. Lineage (NCBI taxonomy): Bacteria > Thermotogati > Deinococcota > Deinococci > Deinococcales > Deinococcaceae > Deinococcus > Deinococcus misasensis. Next base: position 12,383 of record NZ_JQKG01000021.1, on the reverse strand, counting down.
AAGAGAACGTCACCCTCGAACACGTCGCCCGCAAAGCAGGGGTGTCCACCGCCACCGTTTCCAGAATCATCAACGGCACAGGCAAGGTCAGCGAAGAACGCCGTCAGGCGGTGCTCAAAGCCATTGAGGAGGTGGGTTACAGCCCAAATTCTCTGGCCCAGACACTGGTGAAAGGCCAGAGCATGACCATCGGGGTGATCACCCAGGACATCAGTTCTCCGTTTTACGGCAGGATCCTCAAGGGCATCGAGCAGGGCTTGCAGGGCACCCATTACCATCCGATCATTGTTTCGGAGGAGTGGCGCATCGACCAGCACTATCAGGCCATCGACCACCTGATGTCCCGACGCGTGGACGCCATCATCGTGCTGGACAGCGATCCCCGCACCGAGCAGGTGTTGCAGGCTGCCCGCCATGTCCCTGTGGTGGTGGTGGGCAGAGAAGTTCCAGGACATGAAAAACACTGCATTTACATCGACAATTTCCGGGGTGGGCATCTGGCCACCAAACACCTGATTGCTCTGGGCCACCAGCACATCGTGCACCTTGCCGGACCAGACGACCACATCGATGCCCGTGACCGGGAGGCAGGGTACCGTGAGGCCCTTCAGGAAGCCGGGTTGCCTGTTCAGGAAGATCTGGTGGTCAAGGGATACTTCAACGAGAAAGACGCTCTGGACGCCACCGAAAGGCTGCTGGCCAGTGAGGTGCACTTCACAGCCATCTTTGCTGGCAACGATCAGGCCGCAGAAGGGGCGCAACTTGCGCTTTACCGTCAGGGTTTGCGGGTCCCACAGGACGTTTCGGTGGTGGGTTTTGATGATTTGCCTTCCAGTGCTTACAGCCGTCCTCCGCTCACCACCATTCACCAACCGACTCTGGAAATGGGAAAAGTGACTGTTCAGGGGGTGCTGGACATGCTCTCTGGCCGGGAATTCGTTTCACCAGAGTTCTCGGTGCGTCTGGTGCTCAGGGAGTCCACCTGTCCACCCAGAGGAAAGTGAACCCAAAGGGGTGGTTTTTGACTGCTTCGGTTTCTGAACAAGGTTGATCCCACTCAAAAAGTTGATTCTGTACGCATTTGTAAAGCCTTACAAGCTTGGTCAATTGAGGAGCCTTATGGCCTTCCTCGGCCTTCGAGGGAAGGAAAGAGTTGTACGGAGGGATGATGTTCTTGAAGGCCCTTGTGGTGCCTTGTGGTGCTTGTCAGGCGTGTTGGACAGAGTGGGGCGGGTTCTGTTTGAGGCAAGAAGAAAAAATGCATTTCAGGCAGGAGTGATCATCAAAGTTCTGATTTTGTAAAGCCTTACATGGATTTGAACGTTGATGGTCCTCAATCCATGTTCTGTGGCGGAACTGGAGCCAAGCATTTGGGTTCTGCAATGGAAAGCTGTTTCAAACAGTGGATTTGGTTGCAGCAGAGAAATCTTTGGTGGCGCAAACGGTTTGGCGGTTTCTGGGATGGGTGGGAAGAGGGAGAATCGACCTCTGTTTCTTTCAGAATTGTAAATTGTTTGTATGGAACGCTGGATTTTGCATCGAATTTGTCATGTCAATCAAAAATGTAGGCGCGTACATTTTTTATATCTGAACCCAGTATAAATTTCTGGTTTTTTTGTGGAAGAGGAGCGCAAACCCACCTTCAGACCCCCTTCAGTTGTTCATTCAGTGAATTGACTTCGCTTTTGGGCGGTGTTACAGTATGCCCATCAAAACCAACCCCCAAAAAAACCTCAGGGAGGTGAAACAACCATGACCGTGCTGAAAGGAGACCAGAGCACCACCCGTCTTCTCAACCGCCGCCTGATCCTCAACCACATCCGCAAAAACGGCGCGTCCAGTCGCGGTCAACTCAGCGAACACACCGGACTCAGTCCTGCAGCCATCACTGCCGTCACCACCGAACTTTTGCAAGAAGAACTCCTCACCGAAGTGGGCCACAAACGCCCGGTTCCCCTCGACATCCACTACAAAAAACACCATGCCATTGGTGTCAAATTGCTTGAGGACCGGCTGGAAGGGGTGCTCACCGACCTCTCCACCCAGGTGATCCAGGAGATCACCCTGGATTTGCCCAACCACGATCCCCTGACCGTGGCCCGCGCCATTCACCATCTGCAAACCCAGCTCTCCATCCTCACCAACACCCCTTTTGAGCGCATTGTCGGCATCGGACTGGGCCTGCCCGGCCTGATCGATGCTGAACGTGGGGTTTGCATCAAATCCGCACGCTTCGGCTGGCTGGACATCTCCCTCAGCTCCTTGATCAGCCAGCACACCCAACTCCCCGTGTGGGTGGACAATGATGTCAACGCTTACACCACCGCTGAACGCCTGTACGGACAGGCCCGGCACCTCTCCCACTTCATTGTCGTCAGCATCGGCAGAGGGATTGGCAGCGGCATCGTCATCGACAACAAAATCCACCGCGGCTTGCACGGGGCTGCTGGAGAATTCGGGCACACCCTCGTCCAGAGGAACGGGCGACCCTGTGAATGTGGTCGCCTCGGGTGCCTCGAAGCCTACACCAGCGAAAAAGCCATTCTGGAACACTACCAATCCCTCACTGGCATGCAGAGGGGTGCCAACATCACCGGACTGGTCCGACTGGCCGAAAACGGCCATGAAGCCGCCAGTGAAGTGCTCGCTGAAGCCGGAAAGCGCCTCGGGGAAGCCATCGCCTCTTACGTGAACCTGCTGGCCCCCCAGCAAGTCATCCTGTGCGGTGAAGGCACCGCGTGGGGAGAGCCTTTCTTCCGACCCATGCGGGAAGCCTACCAGCAAGGGGTGTACGCCGAAGACGCCCTCCACCTCCCCATCACTGTGGTTGAACACCGGCCTGATGCATGGACCCGCGGGGCGGCCAGCCTCGCTGTGGAGCACTTTTTCGATTTCGAGTCCAGCAAAGCCGAAATCACCCCCAGATCCGGGTAACCCCTAAAAAACCTTTTCCTCAGGCAGGCCCAACCGGGTGCTGCCCCGGGCAAACACGCCCCAAACCCGAGCACTTCAATCCAGATCCCCAAACAGACAGGATGCCCCCTTCCTGTCGAAGGAGTCACGCATGAAAAAAGTTGCTGCAACCCTCATCACCCTCGGCCTTTCCACCGCTTTTGCCCAGAACGTCACAGGAAAAATCGACTTCTGGGTGTACCAGCCCGAGCACGGGGCCATGGGCGTTTTGACCGGCCTGAAAGCTGAATTCGAAAAACTGCACCCCGGCACCACCATCAACATCGTTCCGGTGCCCAAAGACGACTTCAACACCAAAATCAACACCGCCATTGCAGCAGGAAACGCCCCTGACGCCTCCTACCTCGATCAGCCTCTGGTGGCCCGTTTCGCTTCTGACAAACTGCTGGACGCCATGCCTGCCAAACTAATCAACAAAGCCGATTACTACCGCGGTGCCCTCAACACCAACATGGTGGGATCCAAACTGTACGGCTTGCCCCTCTCCCAGACCACCGTTGCTTTGTACTACAACAAGGATCTGGTGCCCAACCCCCCAAAAACCTGGAATGAACTGCTGGCCGTGGCCAAAAAAGTGTACGATCCCCAGAAGAAAATTGCCGCTTTCGCTGTGCCCAGAGGGGACGGCTGGGGCGCATGGCTGTTCCCCGGTTTCGTGGCCACCGCAGGCGGCAAGATGCTCGATGCCAAAACCAAAACCGTTTCCTTCGGAGAGCAACCCGCCATTGACGCCCTGAACCTCTGGAAGGACCTGCTGGCTTACTCCCCCCGCATGATCACCGACAGCCAGAACGCCTTCCAGACCGGACGGGTCGCCATGATGATCAGCGGTCCATGGGAACTGAACGGACTGAGAACCAACTGGCCCAAACTCAACTTCGGGGTGGCGTTGATCCCCAAAGGCAAAGCCAACGGCAGCAACATCGGCGGGGACAACGCTGTGGTGTACGCCAAAGCCAAGAACAAAGCCCTCGCGTGGGAATGGCTGAAGTTCATCACCCAGCCCGAGCAGAACACCAAGCTGGCCACGCAAGTGATGGGCAACTTCCCCATCAACGTCAAAACCGCCAAAGGCGACTGGCTCAAAGGGGACAAGGACCTTGCCGTGTTCATTCAGCAAATGAAAACCGCGCAGGCCCGTCCTACCGTCAAAGACTGGATCAAAGTCAACGATGAAATTGTCGCCAAAGCCCTTGAAGAGGCCCTCGATGGAGGCGCAAGCGCCGAAAAAGCCCTCAAGGACGCTGCCAGCAAAGCCAAAACCGTCCTGGGCTGGTGATTTGCCCCCTGAACCCCTGTTTCCCCCTGTGCTGAACGATTGAACCCACCCGGGCGGAGGGACCCCCCTCCGCCCAAATGCACCCCAGAGGACACCATGACTGTGAACTCCAAAACCTCCAGAAAGCCAAGCTCAAAACCGTGGCTTGGCAGACACCAGAACATCGATGGCCTGACAGGACTGCTTTTTGTGCTGCCGGTCCTGATTTACTTCGTGGTGTTCCTGCTGTACCCCACCGTCGCCGCACTGTATTACAGTTTCACCCACTGGGACATGCGCACCGAACCGGTGTGGGTGGGCCTGCAAAACTATCAGGAACTCCTCTCCGACCGCACCAAGTATCCATACTTCTGGCATTCCATGATGGTCACCGCCAAATACACCCTGATCGCTGTCCCTCTGGGACTGATCACCGCTCTGGGTCTGGCCCTTTTGGTGGACGCTGCCCCCAGAGGCAAACGTTTCTTTCAGGCGGCCTTTTACCTGCCGGTCATCACTGCTGAAGCGGCTGTGGCCACCGTGTGGCGCTGGCTGTACGACCCCCTTTACGGGCTTTTCAACGCTGGACTCGAAAAAGTCGGTTTGCCCGGACAGAACTGGTTGGGACAGCCGGATCTGGTGTTGCCTGCTCTGGCGATCATCTCGGCATGGCAGTCGGGCTCAGCGATGCTGATTTTCATGTCCGGCCTGAAAAGCATCCCCAGAGAAACCTACGAAGCTGCCGCCATTGACGGCGCAGACGGCTGGAAGAGCTTCCTGCACGTCACCCTGCCGATGTTGCGCCCCACCACCTTCTACCTTTCTGTCACCGGACTGATCGGTGCTTTTCAGGTGTTCGGGGTGGTGTATGTGCTGTTTGGGGCAGCCGGAGGCGGACTGGGCGGACCCCAGCAGTCGGGCCTGACTTACGTGCTTTCCCTGTACAACCACGCCTTCCGCTACAACGACATGGGTGCAGCGAGCGCCATGTCCTTCCTGCTCTTCGTGGTCATCTTCATCATCACCTTCTTGCAGTTCCGCTTTTTGCCCCAACGCCAGAGCTGAACCACCCCCACGGCAGCGGAGGACCCCATGATCCATGAAATCCGAAACCAGAAGAAAAAAACCACCCCCCAGGCCCAGAAACGCCGCCTCTTGCAGGTGGTGCTGTTCGCCCTCCTCCTCGTGATCACCCTCATCATGGTGTCACCCTTCGTGTGGATGGTCTCCACCGCCCTCAAGCACCCTCAAGATGTGTTCTCTGCGGTGCCCCAATTCCTGCCCACCGATCAAGCCACCGGGAAAATCTACGCCACATTTGACAACTTCACACAGGTGCTGGAAACCAGTGGCCTCAAAAAAGCCTTTGTGAACAGCCTCGTGGTGGTGCTGGTGGTGGTGCCCCTCAAAGTGTTCCTTGCAGCCCTCGCGGGTTACGCCTTTGCCCGCATTCCCTTCTGGGGCCGCGATCAACTGTTCATGGTGCTGCTGTCCACCATGATGATTCCGTGGGTGGCCCTGCTGGTCCCCCGCCTTTTGGTCACCAAATCGCTCGGGATGTACGACTCTTTGTGGGGCCTGATCGTGCCGATGTGCATCTCGGTGTTCGATGTGTTTCTGATGCGCCAGTACTTCATGTCGCAACCCAAAGAGCTGGAAGAAGCCGCCATGATGGATGGTGCGAGCCGCTTCACCACCTTCCTGCGGGTGAACCTGCCTCTGGCCCGCCCGGTGATTTCGGTGGTCGCCATCTCCGCCCTGATCTGGCACTGGAACGACCTGACCTGGCCTCTGGTGATCCTCTCCAGCCCCGAGAATTACACCGTTCCACTGGCTCTGGCCTTGCTGGCCAACAGCCGGGTGCCCCAGCCGAACCTGATCATGGCCGCCTCCGCGATTGCCACCATCCCGGTGATGGTGATGTTCCTGATTTTCCAGCGGCGCATCATCGACGGCATCGTGCTCTCCACGGGGAAAGACAGTTGAAAGCCTCAGCCTTTCTCCTCACTCTGGCCTTGCTTTACCCACAGGCGGGTGCCATGAACGGCGTGCAGGTGCTGCTGACCACCGGAGACCAGAGCCACCTGCTGACCCCAGAGCAACTCAACTTCACCCCTCAAGACCCCAACCTCACCACCACCATCGAAGTGAACAAAGAGGTCGAGTACCAGACCATGGAAGGGGTGGGTGCAGCCCTCACCGAATCCAGCGCCCACCTGATCCACTCGCTCAGCCCCGAAAAACAAAAAGAGGTGCTGGAGGGTTTCTTTGACCCCCAAAAAGGCATCGGCATGGATGTGGTGCGGCTCCCCATCGGGGCAAGTGACTTTGCTCTCGGGAATTACACCCACAACGACCTGCCGTGGGGGGAAACTGACCCTGAGCTGAAAAAGTTCAGCCTGCAAAGGGACCAGCAGGCGGTGATTCCCACCCTGCAACAGGCTCTGGGCATCAACAAGGACCTCACCGTGGTGGCCTCACCGTGGAGCGCCCCGGCGTGGATGAAAGTCGGCAACTCCCGCACCGCGGCAGATGGGCTTGGCAAAGGTCGCCTCAACCCAGAATTTGAAAGCAGCTACGCACAGTACTTCGTGAAATTCATTCAGGGTTACTGGGAAGCCGGGATTCCCATCCATCTGGTGACTGTGCAGAACGAACCACACCACGAAAGTTACGGCTACCCCACCATGCGCATGGAATTCGACCAGCAGGGGCGCTTTGTTTCGGAGCACCTGAGACCTGCACTGGATCAGGCGGGCCTGAAAACCGGAATTCTGGTGTGGGACCACAACTGGAATGAACCCGACTACCCTCTGGCGGTGCTCTCCAGCGAAAAAGTGCGCCAGAGTGTGGCGGGCACCGCATGGCACTGCTACGGCGGAGACGTCAGCAACCAGTCCATTGTGCACGACCGGTACCCGGAGCTCGGCACCTACTTCACCGAATGCTCGGGAGGGGAGTGGTCCCCGCAGTTCAGCAACAACCTGATGTGGACCACCCAGAACCTGCTGATCGGCGCGACCCGCAACTGGGCCAAAACGGTGTTGATGTGGAATCTGGCCCTCGACGAAGAACACGGCCCCACCAATGGAGGCTGCGGGAATTGCCGCGGGGTGATCACCCTGCACAAAGACGGCACCCTCGAAAAGAACGTGGAAACGTACCTGTTCTCCCATTACGGCAAGGTGGTGCGCAAAGGGGCCAAACGCATTGAGTCCACCACCAAGCCCGGCGAGTGGGAATCGGTGGCCTTCCAGAACCCTGACGGCTCTCTGGCCCTCATCGTGATGAACCCCCAGAACACTCCGCTCTCTTTCCAGGTGAATGCCGGACAGCATTTCCAGTACAGCCTTCCTGCACAGTCCGTGGCGACCTTCCACTGGCAGCCACCCTTATAAATCCATTCCAAGGAGCCTGACATGACCCTTTCACGTGACCTCTTTCCATCCACCTTCAAGTGGGGTTCTGCCACCTCAAGCCACCAGATTGAAGGGGCGGCCTTCGAAGACGGCAAAGGCCTCAGCATCTGGGACACCTTCTCCCACACCCCCGGCAAAATCAAAGGGGGAGACCACGCAGATGTGGCCTGCGACCACTACCACCGCTGGCAAGAAGACCTCGATTTGATGCAGGACCTGGGCCTCAACAGTTACCGCTTCTCCATCTCATGGCCAAGGGTGATTCCTGCCGGAACCGGAGCCGTGAACGCCAAGGGTCTGGATTTCTATGACCGTCTGGTGGACGGCTTGCTGCAAAGGAACCTCGAACCGTTCGTGACCCTCTACCACTGGGATTTGCCGCAAGCCCTGCAAGACCAGGGGGGATGGGTCTCCAGAGACACCGCTTACCACTTCGCGGATTATGCCCGCACCATGGCCGAAAAACTCGGGGACCGGGTCACGAACTGGATCACCCACAACGAACCGTTCTGCACCGCCATCATGGGTCACCTGTACGGCGCTCACGCCCCCGGCATTCAGGATTTGCACTCGGCCCTGCAAGCCCTGCACCACGTGTACCTGTCACACGGTCTTGCTGTGCCGGTGCTGCGCGAACACAGCCGACCTGACGCGCAAGTGGGCATCACCCTGAGCCTCCACCCGGTTTACCCGCACTCCGAACAGCCCAGAGACATCCTTGCAGCCAGACGCCACGACGGTTTCCGCAACCGCTGGTACCTCGATCCCCTGTACGGCAGAGGCTACCCGCAGGACGTGTGGGAGCGCTACGGCCAGCACGTGCCCGACGTGCAAGACGGCGACCTTGACACCATCAGCGCGAAACTGGATTTCCTCGGGGTGAATTACTACTTCCGGGAAGTGGTGGAAGACAGCCCCGGACATGGCCTGTTCGATGCCCGTGAAATCCACCTTGAGAACGTCAAACGCACCCACTTTGACTGGGAGGTGTTCCCTGAAGGCCTCACCGCGCTTCTGAAACGCATCCACGAGGATTACGCCCCAGAGAAAATCTACATCACCGAAAACGGAGCCACCTTCGAGGAAGAAATGGTGGATGGTCAAGTGGACGATGAGGACCGCAGGCAATTTCTGGAAGACCACATTCAAGAATGCCTGAACGTGGTCCAGGCTGGTGTTCCTCTGGAGGGTTACTTCGCGTGGAGTTTGCTCGACAATTTCGAATGGGCCGAAGGGTACGACAAACGTTTCGGGATGGTGCACGTGGACTTCTCCACCCAGCAGCGCACCCTCAAAACGTCCGGGAACTGGTACCGTGACTTTTTGCGGATTCCGGTGGAATCCTGAGGCGCCATGCCCAAAAAGACCACTCTGGCCGATGTGGCAGAGCGTGCTGGGGTTTCCCCCAGCACCGTGTCACGCATCATCAACGGCACCGCCCGGGTCACCCAGCAAACCCGACAGACCGTGCAGGAGGCCATTGTGGCCCTGTCCTACCAGCCCAATGTGAGTGCCAAAGGTCTGGTGCAGGGCAAAACCCTCACGGTGGGGGTGGTCACCCATGACCTTGGATGTCCCTACTTCGGTCCGGCCCTGCAAGGCCTGCAAGAAGCCCTGCAAGGCACCGAATACATGCCGATCTTTCTGGACGCCCACTGGGACAAACACCTTGAAGAGCGCGCCATCCAGCGCCTCTTGGGCAGGGTGGACGGCCTGATGGTGATGGGGGGACTGCTGGGCGAAACCCGCCTGCAACAGATTGCCCGCCAGATTCCCCTCATTGCACTGGGACGCAGCATCCCCGAGTTCGAGCACCAGTGCGTGCAGGTGGACCAGTACCACAGCACCCGGCAACTGATGGACCACCTGTTCTCCCTCGGGCACCAGAGGATCGTGCACATCAGTGGCCCACAAGGCCATGTGGACGGTCAAGAGCGGCTGCGGGCCTATCAGGACGCCATGCTCAATGAAGGTCTGAATGCAGACCCGGACTGGGTCTACACCGGAGATTTTCAGGAAGCCACCGGGCTGAAAGCCGTGCAGCACTGGCATGAACAGCACGTCCAGTACACCGCCCTTTTCGCGGCCAACGACCAGATGGCGCTCGGGGCAAGGCTGGCCCTGCATGAACTTGGGATACAGGTGCCCCACCAGGTGTCTCTGGTGGGCTTTGATGACACGGTGGCCGCTGCTTTCGCAGTTCCACCCCTCACCACCATCCGGCAACCCATGCATGAACTGGGACGCCGGGCTGGGCGTGCCCTTTTGCAACTCATGGAAGGCCGAGAAGTGCGTCTGGCCCGGGTGATGCCTGAACTGATGGTGCGGGCATCCACAGGTCCAGTTCCTAAAGCACCCTGACCTCTGGAGTCAGGTGCAACACTCCACAGGTCTGATTTGCCCTGTTCCCCAGAGGTCCCACACGCTCACTCTTACAGCAGCAAAACACCCCGCCCATCACATGGGCGGGGTGTTTTGGTTTTGGACCGGCCTGGGTCATCAAGGCTTTCTGTTTGACCAGAACGGTGGGACTTCAGTAACGCTTGCGGCCCTGTGGACGGCGGTTGCCACCATCGCGACCCGCATAGACACCTTCACGTGAACCCCCACGGTCGTTGTTGCCCCTGTAGCCACCACGGTCTCTGTCTTGACGGGGACCCCGGTCTTCACGCTGAGGAGCTTCGAACAACTCGGGCAGCTCCTGGGTTTTCACGACCTGCACCTGTTCATCCAGAGGGCTCAGGGCCAGCAGTTCTTCCACACGGTTGGTGGGGATGTCTGCCACTGCGCCACCTTCAAAGAGGCGCACCCTGCCCAGAGCGCGGGATTCGATGTTCAGGCTGCGGGCAATCAGGGCCACGGCTCTGGGAACACTCATGCGGGGAGCACGCAGGGTGACGGTCACGAAGTCTTCTTCGCCACTCAAGAGGCTGACGCCACGGGGCACTTCAGTCACGCCAGAAATGCGGGCAAGGGCTTTCGCCAGAATTTCGACGCCCATTTCAGCGAGCAGTTCCTGTGCCTGCGCCATGAACATGCCAGAGATTTCATCAGGAACGTTTTTGATCATGTTCGCCACATTGTGCATGTTGGAAGCGTTGACTTCCTGCTGGGTGGGGGGCTCAATCTTTTTGAATTGGGCTCCGGTGGCATTTTCCAGCTGGCGGATGGCGTACTGCTCTTTGGGGGTGTACATCACGATGGCCACACCATTGCGTCCGGCGCGTCCGGTGCGTCCAGAGCGGTGCACGTAAGACTCGTGGTCCTGAGGAATGTGGTACTGCACCACAACGTCCACTTCAGGAATGTCGAGGCCACGGGCAGCCACGTCGGTGGCGACCAGCACACGGGTGCGCCCACTGCGGAAGGCAGCCAGAGCGCGTTCACGTTGGGCTTGCGCGAGGTCGCCGTGCAGGCCTTCGGCTTCGATGCCACGGCCCACCAGTTCAAGGGCGAGTTCATCGGCTTCACGCTTGGTGCGGGTGAAGACAATGGCACGCTCGGGGTTGTACACGCTCAGCAGGTCTACAAGGATTTTGGTGCGGTTGCGTCCCACTTTGACTGCCATGTGGGCCACGGTCTGGGAAGCCTTGGAGGTGTTTTCACCAATCAAGTCCACGGTGACGGGGCTCTGCATGTAATTGCGGGCCAGTCGAATCACCGATGGGGTGAGGGTGGCGCTGAACAGCAACGTCTGGCGTTCCTCTGGGGTGTGGCGCAGGATGGTTTCCACTGCCTCTGCAAAGCCCACATTGAGCATTTCGTCTGCTTCATCCAGCACAGCAAACTGCACTTCATCCAGCACGAGGGTTTTGCGCTCCAGGTGGTCAATGATGCGTCCGGGGGTGCCCACCACGATGTCCACGCCACGGGTCAGGGCCTTTTCCTGAAGCACATAGCTGGATCCACCGTAAATGGTGGCGATGGAGAGCCCGGGGGCACTCTGGTTGAATTCTTCAGCGATTTGTTTGGCGAGTTCGCGGGTGGGGGCCAGCACCAGTGCGCGGGGAGCGCGACCATATTCTCTGCTGGGAGCCACACCTTCAATGATGGGAAGCGCAAAGGCAAGGGTTTTGCCAGTGCCCGTCCGGGCCCGTCCAATCACATCTTTCCCGTTGAGGGTGTGTGGGAGGCTTTCGGATTGGATGGGGCTGGGGGTGACGATGCCGCGAGCGGTCAAACGTACAATGACCTCGGATTGGAGGTCGAAATCGGTAAAAAGCATTCGGTTGTGTCCTTTCTTGGGTAAGTGCTTCCCCAAGAAAGCAAAGAAATCAAGGGACAATCTTACCCACTGCCTGACATGGCAACAGCTTCTGCTGTTACATCTTCTGGGCAACCTGTTAAGTATACACCATGGAACGCAGATGAGCAAGTGTCCCGGTGGGTGGCGGCAGGGGTGACGCACGTTAAGGCTGAAGGAGAAGCATCAGGAGGGTGGAGCGAAACTCATCACTCAACGCAGCTCGTTTCCTCTTGCGCTTCATTCCCCCTTTGGACGGTTCGCGATTCAGCAGATTCAACGCCATGTGCCGCAACACCGCTAGATTTTCTGGCCCATGATCCTTCGCATAACGGTGATCATCTTCCCCAAACACCACATCCAACATCCAGTGCAGCTTGTTTTCCACCTCCCAGTGCTGACGAACCGCTGCCAAGATCTGTTCAGGTCTACCTGCAAGGCTGCTCAGGTAAAAACGTCTCTCATGGCTGGTTTTCTCGTTGACGGTCCG